>JAJUGC010000192.1 GCA_029268325.1 Gammaproteobacteria bacterium
GCCGAGTTCTCGCCGATGCCTCCGGTAAAAATGAGCGCATCAATGCGGGGGAGGGCAACCGCCAGGCCACCAATGGCCTTGGCCAGGCGATAGCAGAAGATTTCGATGGCCAGCTGGGCCAGCTCGTGGCCACTTGCGGCTGCTTCCTGCAAGGCGCGCATGTCATTGCTCAACCCGGAGAGGCCCTGCAGGCCGCTTTCCTTGTTGAGCAGACGGTTCAGCTCATCAATGGTATAGCCACAACTGGTGGCCAGGTGAATCAGCAGGCCCGGGTCTACGTCGCCGCTGCGGGTGCCCATGACCAATCCTTCCAGGGGCGTTAGCCCCATGGTGGTATCCACACTCTGCCCCTGGGCAATGGCGGTGGCGCTGCACCCATTGCCCAGGTGGGCGCTGATCAAAAAGCACTCCTCCAGCGGTTTATTAAGGAGCTTGGCCGCTTGTTCGGCAACAAAACGGTGGCTGGTGCCATGGAAGCCATAGCGGCGGATAGCCTGTTCCTGATAGAGGCTGTAGGGAATGGCGTAGAGGAAAGCCTTGGGGGGAAGCGTCTGGTGGAAGGCGGTATCGAATACTGCAACTTGCTGCAGGTGAGGGTAGAGCTTGCGCATAAAGCGGATACCCTGCAGGTTGGCAGGATTATGCAAGGGTGCCAGTTTGGCACAGGCTTCAATCTTGTCTTCCACCAGATCGTCAATGATAACGGAGCTTCGGAACGATTCTCCGCCATGGACTACCCGGTGACCAATACCCAACAGGCGCTTGGGATGGAGATCCATAATGCTCAGCTCGGCCAGGACCTTGTCCATGGCTTGCTCATAGCTACAGCCAGGGGCATGGACAATCACTTTTTCCGGTTTGTCCGTGCCTTTTTTGGGGGGATCAATAACGATGCGTGCATCGTCGCTGCCCAAACGTTCGGCAATTCCGGAAACAATGGTTTCATGGCTGTTGAGACGGATAACGGCAAACTTGATGGAGGAGCTGCCACTGTTAATGACAAGAATTGATTGGTCAGACATCACTTGATCCAAGCTGGTTATGGAATTGTCGTGACGCATTCTAGGTGCACCAGTGCAGCACTGTACTTTCACGACGTTCATTGGGAGCCCGATACATTAAGCTGAAACCGCCCGGCTCAGGGAAGGACTGTGCTCGGACTCTGGAAAAGAGTGACTGAGAAAAGAGCGACTGAAAGGCAGTCGCCTCCTGTACTTTCTGTACACTCCAGTGCTTGAGCTCAATCCTGCACTGATCCGGCCGTGCTCCAGGCTCATAACTCCCGCCTGCTAATGCCTCCAGGGACGAACAGGGGATATGCATTTACGATTGTCGGGTGTTTTTACGGGTAGTTAGATTAATCAGTGCCGACCCGAAAGGCCATATGTGGCGGCGGCAAAATACTATAATGCTGACCAGATAGCTCTGTAGATACCACTTTGGTCGCAAGGGCTGTAAAAACAAATTTTTAAAGGAGAGGTTGACAGCCAGGGTTCGCTTCCATATTATACGCGCCACCTCACGAGGTAACGCGTAAAGCAGCAGCGTCCCCTTCGTCTAGAGGCCTAGGACACCGCCCTTTCACGGCGGCGACAGGGGTTCGACTCCCCTAGGGGACGCCATCTCTTTCCTGAGATGAATAAGCTGCAAGATGACTCATCCTCCGGGTCATAGGCTCTTCTTAAATTCCTCCCAAGATTCCTCAAATCCCTTCAGAAATACTTTTTTCAAAACAAATTATTCTTCTGGTGCTTATCTTTGCTGTCTTGTGCAGGCCTCCGTCTGCCACAGAATAGCTGTGTCATGGGAAGTTCCCGTAGCTAATTCCTGGGATTGCTCCGGAGCTCAAGGCACCAGAGTTTTAGAAAGTGCCTGGGACTTGGGATTTGGTCGCCCCCCCTCTTAGAGGGGCTGACCAAAAAACTGTTCATGGGAGGGCCTAATGGTTCATTCGTGCCCGCTTGCGTATCAGAATTGTGCCGCAGATCAGTCCCAAGATTGCTGCTATCAACGAACCGATCAGAACGCCCAACTTCGCAGCACTGAGCAGGTTGGGGTCGTTGAAGGCCAGCATGCCGATGAAGATGGACATGGTAAAGCCGACTCCGGCGAAGAGGCCGATCAGCATGATGCCTGCCCAGCTAACGCCTCTTGGTAGCGTACCAAGGCCGAGACGCACCATAAGCCATGTCATGCCAAAGATGCCCAGAGGCTTGCCTAACACCAACCCTGTAATTACACCCAAGGTTACCCACCGGGCGCCATCTACCTCCAGGTTAATTCCGTCCAGGGAGATCCCTGCATTGGCTAGGGCAAATATGGGCATGATGGCGAAGGCTACCCAGTAGTGCAGAGCAGACTGAATCCTTACCACTGGCGGCAGTAACTCCCGCTGGGCCAGGCGCAGCTGTCGTAACTGCTGGCTCATCGTTTCCGGGTTGCTATTCGCTGCGGAGCCGCGTCCAATCAGATCGTTGACAACCCGTGCCAGCATATCCAGTGGCCGCTCGTGCATACGCACCGGAACCACTGGTGTCATCAGGCCCAGAACCACGCCGGCCAGGGTTGGGTGAGCGCCGGTCTTCAGCATTCCAAACCAGAGTACTGCACCAGGAATCACATAGGCATAGGCGCTGCCAATCCCGATCTGCTGCAACGCCAACACCATCAGTATGCCCAGGCCGGCGATCAGGAAGCCGCTGAAGTCCAACCCTTCGGAATAGAACAGCGCAATGATCAAGATGGCTACGACGTCATCAATGATTGCCAGGGCCAATAGAAAGATTCGCACGCTGCTGGGCATGGAGCGGCCCAAAAGGGCTAGCAGCCCAACTGCAAAGGCAATATCCGTGGCGGTGGGAATGGCCCAGCCATTCAACCCGGGGCTTCCTGGGTTGAAGGTGATATAGATGATGGCCGGCACCAGCACGCCACCTGCGGCTGCGGCGATCGGCAGTATCGCTTGGCGCACATCGCTTAGTGAGCCTTCGTGGATCTCCCGTTTTACCTCCATGCCAACGACCAGGAAGAACACCGTCATCAGCGCATCATTGATCCAGAAATGCAGCGGTTGTGAAAAACTCAGACTGCCCAGCCCGATGGAGAGGTGCGTATGCCAGAGTGTGAAGTAAGACGGAGCGTATGGGGAGTTGGCCCAGGCCAGGGCGATAATGGCTGCGACCAGCAGGATAATTCCGCTGGAAGCCTCAATGTGCATAAAACGTTCAACAGTGGCAAACGCCCTTTGGGCCAAAAGCTGGGCGCGTGGCAAATCCTGCCCGGATTGGCGGTGAGTCATGGTAAGAATCTCCTGCACGGGCGGCCCGACCCATGCGTAAAACCTGTCCTACCCGCAACATCGCGGCGACACACCTTTGCCGCGACAATATAGCGGTTTGACGTACGCGATTCCAGCAATGCTGACCTAAAAGTTGGGCTGCTAGAATCTGGTTGGCCGCCTACGGATGGGCTCAGGGTGGCTGGTGAAGAGGGTAAATACGCACCTTTGGTTTGTTCCAAAGTTTGCAGAAGGAGGATGCCAGCAGCTGATTCCAAAAGCCTTGCCGGAATGTGGAAACAATGGATTAGGAATGTGTAAACAATAAGGAAATGTTGGGTCAGACCCGTCTTTGGGCCTGCTGTTGACTTCCATTGTAGTTGAGGTCGGTTATTATTCTGGGCGAGGTTAGTAGATGGTGTGGTCAACTTTATAGGCTCTCTGGGCCGTACAGTTGGTCAGAAGCGGACGCTGAACTTGCAGGACAGTGTTCAATCAAACCGGATGCCACCAGGCTCCCCCAAATTTATCTATTTGCAGTCCTTCATCCTATGAATGATAAAGTCGCAGTTTCCCTTGATCTGCCTGTTGCAAAGAAAAACCAACGTCTGTTGCCCCGCTTGCTTTTCCTATTGGCCATCATTGCCTGCTTGGTAGCGGGCGCCTACTGGCTCTGGGGCAGCAAGAGCAATCCCGTAAATCCCCAAAACATTCTGACCGTGGAAAAAGGCACAGTTGAAGAGAACGTAACCGCACTTGGTAACTTGCAACCACGGAGCTATGTGGATGTGGGGGCCCAGGTGTCCGGGCAGTTGAAGAAGCTGTATGTGGACATTGGCGATTAGGTGAAGGAAGGGGACTTGCTGGCCGAGATCGATGCAACGGTGCAATTGGCTCGGGTTGAGGCCAGTCGGGCCCAGTTGAAGGGATTACAGGCCCAGTTGGCGGAACGGGAGGCCCAGTTGGAACTGGCGCAGCACCAGTTCCAGCGCCAGCAGCGCCTGAGGAGCCAAAGTGCGACAAGCGAGGAGGCTTACCAGAGCGCCCTGGCCAGCGTCAAAGTGACCCAGGCCCAGATTGAAATGCTCAAGGCCCAAATCCAGCAGACAGAGTCCAGCCTGAAAGGGGAGGAGGCGACCCTTGGCTATGCCCGGATTTATGCGCCCATGGCCGGTACCGTCGTGTCTTTGGAGGCCCGGGAGGGGCAAACTCTGAATGCCAACCAGCAGGCGCCCATCATCCTGCGGATTGCAGACCTGTCCACCATGACGGTGTGGACCCAGGTCTCGGAGGCGGACGTGCCCAAGTTGAGAGAAGGTATGGAAGTCTATTTCTCCACCTTAGGCTCACCCAACCGCCGCTGGCACGGCACCCTGAGTCAGGTCCTGCCTACGCCGGAGGTCCTGAATAACGTGGTTCTCTATACGGCACTCTTTGATGTGGCGAACCCCAAGCAAGAACTCATGACTCAAATGAGTGCCCAGGTTTTCTTCGTGATTGCCAAGGCGGAAGATGTGGTGACAGTGCCCATGGCTGCCTTGAACCCTGTTGATCGCGGAGCCAAGCGCTACCAGGTTCAGGTGCTGACTGCCGGCGGGGTGCCCGAATGGCGGGAAGTGAAAGTGGGAGTGAGCAATCGGGTGACAGCCGAGATTACCGAAGGGCTCCAGGTGGGCGAAAAGATTGTTATAGGTGGTCAGCGGCCTTTGGCCGGTGGTGAGGCTGCTAACCGCTCTCCGCGTTTCCGGGGTCTCTGATGACGAATCTGGCAGTCAAAGCAGATCTGGCAACTCCTCTGATTGAGCTGCGGGATATCCGTAAGACCTATACCACGGGGGGAGAGGTTTCGGTGGAGGTGCTGAAAGGCATTTCCCTGAAAATTTATCCGGGGGAGTTTGTCGCCATTATGGGGGCCTCAGGTTCCGGCAAGTCGACCCTGATGAACA
>JAJUGC010000193.1 GCA_029268325.1 Gammaproteobacteria bacterium
GCCTCGGTTTATAGGGCCGGTGGCCGGCGGCTAGAATCGGGTGAAGTCTGGTGAGAGCCTGGAGGAGGCAACATGGGATTATTAGTTGATGGTGTGTGGCGGGATGTCTGGTACGACACGGACACCACCGGGGGAAAGTTTGAGCGGGAAGCAGCCCGGTTTCGTAATTGGATTACGCCCGACGGCCAGCCCGGCCCCACTGGTGAGGGTGGGTTTCCGGCCCAATCCGGTCGCTATCACCTGTATGTGTGCTATGCCTGTCCCTGGGCCCACCGCACGTTGATTTTTCGTAGCCTCAAGGGGCTGGCACCTCACATTGGCGTCTCCGTGGTGCATCCCAATATGTTGGAGAACGGCTGGGAGTTTAACCGGGAACAGGAGAAAACCCGGGATCAACTGTACGATGCGGACTATCTCTATCAGCTCTACCTCAAAGCCGCGCCGGACTATACCGGGCGTGTCACGGTTCCCGTGCTTTGGGATCAGGAGCGCCAAACCATCGTGAGCAATGAGTCGGCGGATATCATCCGCATGTTCAATTCCGCCTTTAACCATCTCACTGGCAATGACCTGGACTTCTATCCCGCTGCCTTGCGGGAGGAGATCGATGCCCTGAATGAAGAGATCTACAACAACGTGAACAACGGGGTCTATCGGGCGGGCTTTGCCACCACCCAAGCGGCTTACGAAGAAGCCTTTGGTGATGTGTTTCGGACCCTGGACAAACTGGAGGCCAGGCTGAGCACGCAGCGCTACCTGATCGGTAATCAGATTACCGAGGCCGACTGGCGGCTCTTTACGACCCTGGTACGCTTCGATGCCGTCTATTATGGGCACTTCAAGTGCAACCTGCGCCGGATCAAGGACTACGACAACCTCTACGGCTATCTGCGGGATCTCTACCAGCAGCCAGGAATAGCCGACACGGTGCACTTTGACCATATCAAGCAGCACTACTATTACAGCCATGCGGGGATCAACCCGACCCGCATCGTGCCCCTCGGCCCGGAAATGACTCTTGATACTCCCCATGGGCGGGAGCGGCTGGGGAGCTGAGCCTCACCTGGGCTGGCTGTAAATTTTCCAGCGGGCCCGGGTAATTCTTGTAATAGTTACGGAACATGACGGATCGGGCCCTGATCGGTTGGCTAGGGGGCGCTTGAATGCCGGTGTTCCCAAGGTAAGGAGAAAACTGGCCCGAAGCCTGCTTTCTCCCCGGTACCTAAAATCCGATAAAGGAGGATCGTTATGAACAAGGACATCGCAGAAGCCCAATGGAAGCAACTGAAAGGCCGGCTCCGGGAACAATGGGGTAAGTTAACCGACGACGATCTTGAGCAGATCAAGGGGCGTCGGGAAGCCTGGGCTGGAAAGATGCAAGAGAAGTACGGCATGGGCAAAGAGGATGCAGAGCGGGAGTTTGACAAGCTCTATCATTAAACTTGTCTTTATCACTCAACTGGTGATGGCCTGCCAGTGGTGGTTTGGGGGAGGCAGCGGCCCTGGCCGTTGCTTCTTCAAGCTGGTGTTCCGTTGAGCCGGAGCGCCTCCATCGCACATTCTCTGGATTGATGGGATGTACCGGACTGTCTGAATGACAGGTACTCCATGGCTTATGGTCTGCTCGCCAATCTTGTCCTCCTGCTTCATTTCGCCTTTATCCTGTTCGTGATATTCGGGGCCTTGCTGGTGCTTCGCTGGCCACGGTTGCTTTGGTTGCATGGGCCGGCCGTGGTCTGGGCGGCTGTGGTGATCGCCATGGGCTGGATCTGTCCTTTAACGCCACTGGAGAATTGGCTGTTGGGGCTGGCGGGGGAAGCAGGCTACCAAGGGGGCTTTATTGAGCACTACTTGGTGCCGCTCATCTATCCGGCCGGTTTGACTCCGAGCATTCAGCTCGGCTTGAGCACGTCGGTGGTGCTGGTGAACGTCCTGCTCTATGAGGTCGTCGGGAAGCGGCGGGCCCGGCGCCGGCGTTTATCCCGTATCACCCGCAGGCAGCGATATTAATAGACCACGGCTTTTTCCTGATACAAGGGGTGCTCCAGTAGCTTTTCCGCTGGCATGGGCTTGGCGTAATAGTAGCCCTGGATGATGTCGCAGCCGATGGACTTGAGAAAGATCACCTGTTCATCGTTTTCAACGCCTTCCGCAACGATGGGGAGTCCCAGGCTGTGGCCCAGGGAAACGATAGCGCTGGCGATGGCGCAGGCGTTTTTCTGTTGGGGGATTTGCTCCATAAAAACGCCGGCAATCTTGAGCTTGTCGATGTCCAGCTCTTTGAGTTGCGAGAGGGATGAATACCCCGTGCCAAAGTCATCAATCACCACATTGAGCCCAAGTTCACGCAGCTCTTCAATGACCCGGGTGGCTTCCTCGGGATGCTGAAGGATGCTTTCGGTGATTTCGATTTCCAGGCTGATTCCGCTTGACCCGCCGGCGGGGGGAACCAGGCAGCGCTTGATGGTTGCCAGCAGTTGTCCATGCAGGATCTGTTGGCCCGAGACATTGATGGCAACATGGCCAATGGGGGCACCTTGATGGCGCCAGCGCCGGACCTGGGCACTGGCTTCTTCAATCACCCAATCGCCCAGCTCCTGGATCAGGCCGGTTTCTTCCGCTACCTGGATCAGGGGCGCAGGGGAGATGATGCCCTTGGTCGGGTGGTTCCAGCGTAGCAAGGCCTCCACACCAAGGGGCTGGCCGGTCTTGATGGCAACTTGGGGTTGGTAATAGAGCTGCAATTGGCCTTCGTCGAGGGCCCGGCGCAGGTCTTGCTCGGCCTTGTGGCGTCTATGGAAGATGCGCGCCAATTCCTTGGTGTAGTAGGCGTAGGTACGCCGCCCTTTCTTCTTGGCCCGATAGACGGCGATATCCGCGGCGGCCAGCAGGCCATCTACCTGGGTTGAGTCGTTGGGGTAGACGCTGATGCCGATGCTCACCCCAATCGACAGGCTGGTGTTGGAAAGGATCAGGGGGCTGGAGGTGGAGCGGATGATCTTGCGCACCACATTGTCGATATCCTCTACCTGTTCCAATTGGTGCAGGATGATGGCGAACTCGTCACCGCCGAGGCGGGCAACCATGTCGTCGCTGCGTAGGAGCTGTTTCAGGCGCTTGGCCACTTCATAGAGAACCTCGTCTCCGACGGAGTGCCCCAGGCTGTCGTTGATCAGCTTGAACTGGTCAATGTTGATAAAGAGGATGGCCAGTAAACAGCCCCGGCGTTCCGCATCGGCCACGGCCTGGTGCAGGCGCTCGTTGAACAGGTCCCGGTTGGCCAGGCCGGTGAGGGAGTCGTAATGGGCCAGATACTGCAGCCGTTGCTCGGTTTCCTTTAGGGCGCTGATATCGGAGACCAGATAGATGTACTGTTTGATCTGACCGTTCTCCTTCACCGTGGTCACCGTTTCCCAGGCCGGATAGAGGCTGCCGTTATGGCGCCGGTTCTGCAGTTCGCCCCGCCAGGCTCCGGTCTGTTCCAGCCCTTCCATCAGCTGCTGGAATAGGGCGTCATCTTGCAGGCTGAGACTGTGCAAGCGGATGTCCTGGCCCACCAGTTGCTCCTCGCTGTAGCCGGACATTTCCAGGAAGGCCGGATTCACCAAGGTAATGATGCCTTCGGCGTCCGCTATCAGGATGCCTTCCTTGGTGTGGTTGAACACCGTCATGGCCTGCCTCATAACCTCTCGCGCCTGCTGGAGATCCGTGATGTCGGTGGCGATTCCACAGACTCCGTAGATCAGCCCTTCCGGGCTTCGCAAGGCGAAATGGACGGTGTGATAGGTGCGCTCGACACCGTTGCTGACCAGGTGGTCTTCCGAGTAGATCGGCTTGCCACTTTGCAGAACCTGCAGGTCGTGTTCCCAGGAAGAACACGGGGAAGTATCGAGCAAGTCTTCGTCCCGGCGCCCCACCACCTCTTCCGGATCCAGTCCCATCAGGTCTGCCATGGGCTTGTTGACGAACAGGTAGCGCCCTTGGGCATCCTTGAGGTAGGCCAGGGCCAGGGTGTTATCCAGGACCGTGCGCAGCTTGATTTCGCTTTCAAGGATTTGGCGTCTTCCCCAGAGGGCCAGGGTACGGGATTTAGCGGCAATAAAGGCCAGCCAGCCCAGGATCAGGGCAAGGGGCAAGGCGGTGACAATCAGCCGTAGAAAGCGGGGAGACTGGAAATAAGCAGCCACTGTCGTGCCGATCTGGCTGTGGAGGTTCGTCCGATAGAGCAGGAGGTCCACCAGGATCAAGGAGCCCAAGCTCAGGAGCAGGGCAAAAAAGAAGTACTTGAGAAAGCGCCGGCTGCGCTCGTTTCCGAGAGTGGAAGGAATCCCCTGACGGCTGACCGATTTGGGCGGTCGGCTCTCCATGAACTGCTACTCCCTGGATATTCGTAGTAAGCGGTTAGTTATGGGTTTCAATCTATCGGTTATAGAGAAGCAGGTGGCGACACTCAAGAAACGGAGCAAATGTAGGTACTCACACTTTTAGGCTCTCGGGGCTTGGGCCGCGGCCAGACAGGAACTTGGACGCTAACAGGGCATTACGCCGCCCTTCCTCTACATCCACACGGGTCAGTAGCAAGCCTCCGGCGATGAAGAGCACCGCAATGGAGAGGATCGCGATGCGTGGGCTGCCGCTCAGGTAACTGACCGTGCCGACCAGGGCCGGGCCGATAATGGCGGCAAACTTGCCGAGCAGGCCATAGAAGCCGAAGAACTCAGCGGCCTGGTCCGGGGGAATAATGCGGGCATAGAGGGAGCGGCTCAGGCTCTGGATGCCCCCTTGCACCAGTCCCAGGACTGCCGCCAGCACATAGAACTGCTGCTCACTGTGCAGGTAAGCACCCCAGACCGTCACGGCGACATAGACCAGGATGGCGATATAAATGCCGGTTTTAGCCCCTAGCCGAGCGCCTATGTGGCCAAACACCAGGGCCGCCGGAAAGCCGACGAACTGGGTAATCAGCAAGGCGACGATCAGGCTTTCCGGAGCAAATCCCAGGGACAGGCCATAGTCCACCGCCATCACCACAATGGTGTCCACACCGTCGATATACAGCCAGTAGGCACAGAGAAACAGGGCGGTGACCCGCATCTGGCGGATTTGGGCAAAGGTCTGCCGAAGCTGGCGGAAGCCACCCCGGATGGCATTGACCTGAGAGGGGGCCAGGGCCGGGGGCTCCTTCACATAGCGAA
>JAJUGC010000194.1 GCA_029268325.1 Gammaproteobacteria bacterium
ATTTGATCGAGCAGCTTAACGAAAACGGTCAGCGCATCGAGGAAGCCACGGGGCAAATGCAGACCATTTCCGACCAGACCAACCTGCTGGCCCTGAACGCAGCCATTGAGGCGGCCCGGGCCGGAAGTGTGGGACGCGGCTTTGCGGTTGTGGCGGAGGAAGTCCGTAACCTGGCCCATCACGCCCATGAGGCCAGTGAGGCGATCAACCAAGTGGTGGACGCGATCCGGGATGTGGCAGCCCAGGTGACCGCCACCATGGAGTCCAGCCGCAATATGACCATCCAGTGTGTAGACAAGGCGGAAGATGCCGCTGTGGCCCTGCAGGAAATCAGCCAGGTGGTGGAGCAGATCAAGGACAAAAACCTGATGATCGCCACCGCTGCGGAAGAGCAAAGCCAGGTCTCGGAAACCATTTCCGGCGGATTGCAGGCCATCCGGGAAGATACCCTGAAAACCACGGACAACGCCGGAGCTGTACTGCAAAGTGGCGAGGCGATCCAGCAGCAGGCACAACGCCTGGTGACGCTGGTGGAGTCCATGAAGGTCTAGCCGGCAAGCGGTTAGCAGGAAAAAGGCGCGGGTATCGCGCCTTTTTCATGGGTCCCGTTCGTAGCTGCCTGAAGGCGTCTGGATGAACCAGGTTTTAAGCCTCGGCAGTGGCTTTCTGCTTTCTCGCCGCTTTGCATTGGTCCATCAGTTTGAGCAGGGTCCGGGCCAGATCATCCGCTGATGCCGGATTCTGACCGGTCACCAGCCGATCGCTTACCACCACGTGACCCTGTCCTCGAGGCGCACAACTGTAGCGGGCGCCCCGTTTCTTCAGCTCGGTTTCCAGCAGGAATGGCACCACCGTATCCAGGTTCAGGGCGCGCTCTTCGTCGTCGGAAAAGGAAGTCATTTCCTTGCCTTCGACCAGCAGCTTACCGTTACTGAGCCGGACATTGAGCAGTCCTGCAGGGCCATGGCAAATAGCCGCCACCACGCCACCCCGTTCATAGATATAACGTGCGGCTTCCTGAAAATGGGAGTTGTCTGGAAGATCCCACATGGTGCCATGGCCACCGGCGAAGTAGATGGCGTCATATTGGCCCGCCTGCACCTCTTCGGAGGCGAGGGTGTTGGACAGGGCGGCCTGATCCATCGGGTTCTGGCAAAACTCGGCATTAATGGGATCGCTGTTATCCTCGCTATTCGGATCCATAGGAGCCGGGCCCCCGTCGGGGCTGGCAAAACAAATCTCGCAACCAGCGTCGCGCAGAATCTTGTAGGGGTGGCTGACCTCGGAACAGTGCCAGCCGGTCTTGCGCCCGGTGTTACCCAACTCACTATGGCCGGTTAGTACGAAAAGAACATGATGGTTCATAGAATCCTCCGGGGCTGTGTCTCGGTATCAATTGCAACATCCCAACGCCTAGGAGTTCGGCCCTGAAGGCCGCCTGGGCCTAGGAATGGCCCGGGTGGCCGGTTCAGCGGCGTTGAGCCTTCCACGAATCAGGCTGTTAAACATCAATGATACAGAGTGCGGTTGGAGTTATTGGTTGGGCTGAGGGGCTTAGTTAGGTGATGGGTTAGCAGGAGTCGCCTTGCCTGGGAAGGCCGGGAAGAGCGTCGCAGGGGCCTCGGGTCGGCGACACCGAGGCGCTTCGTCAACTCTAGCCGTTCGGCAGGATCAGGTGAGGTGTAGCTTGGCCTGAATGGACTGGGCGCGGCGCGGGCGGATCTTACCTTGGCTGAGTAACCATTCGATACTGCCTTTCAGCACTTCTTCCGCACCTCTCGGCGTAAAGTCGAAGGTTTCGTAGGTTTCCCGGCAGTCATACCAGGCATAACGGTCTGCCACTTCATAGAGCAGGTCATAGGTGAAGGGCGGGGAAATTCTAAAGGTGCGGCAGAAGGTTTCCACCACACGGGCCGTGAGCAGGGTCATGGAACGATTGAAGGGCAAGTGGAGGGGGCGATATCCGGTCAGGCGCGCCAGGGTTTCACCGATATCCCGAACGCGAATGTTGTCGCCACCGACAATATAGCGCCGGCAGTTCTCGCCCACCTGAAGCGCGGCCACGTGCGCCCGGGCTACGTCCCGCACATCGACCAGGTTCAGGCCACCTTCATAGGTTTGCCCGACGCCATTCAGCACCCTGTACCGGTTGATCAATTAGTTGCCACTTGCACAGGGCTAGCTTGGAGCGTAGGGCCCGGTTCGATACCTGGTATTGCGCCTGGGGCCGGCCGGCTGAAGGGATGGCTATACGGCCTCGGGGTGCCGGCCCTGGGGCGGCTGGCCGGGGGGATCCTGCTCGGCCAGCAGGTACTCCCAGATTTCCCGGTCTAGCCGGACGCCTTGTTCTACCAGGCCCTGGTTGCCGAACAGGCGGTTGAATTCAAACAGGTAGAAATGGTTACCGATCTGGGCCACGTCAAAGCCCGCGTGGTTGATGTTGAGTCGCTGGGCCACCCGGGTGACCAGCTCAACGGCTTCGTCTGGAATGGGGTCGAAAACAATCGCTGCCCCCTGGGCGATATTGTTGTGGAAGCCGCCTTCTGCTTGGCGCCGCCAATAGCCCGCAACCACCTTGCGCCCGATAACCACCAGGCGCATGTCTTGCTGGATCGGCAGATACTCCTGCGCATAGAGCACTTCATTGTGCTGGCAGTAGCGCTGCCAGTCCTCCCGGCTTTGAATCAGGAACACGCCATTGCCCCGGGAGTTCTTTACCTCCTTGGCAACGAAAGGGAAGTCCAACTGCTCCAGGACGCTCTCACGGTTTTGCTCCGTATTGGCCAGGATCAGGGTGTAGGGCACGTTGTGTGGGCAGACAGTCTGAAAGGCACGGGTCATCTCCACCTTGTTATGGCCCAGATGGTAGCTGGCAATGCTGGGGAAGATCTTCTTGTGCAAGCCGTAATAGAGGCTGTTGACTTGCCAGTATTCCGGAAACAGAACCCAATCTGCGGCCTCGATCAGGCCTAGTTTCTGTTGGAAATGGGTGGGTTTGATATAGGTGACAGAAGGCAAGCGCAGGGTCCGGAACGCATCGAACGATACAACACGCATGGGACATTCCAACTCTCAGAAAACCAGAACCGGAGTAAAGGATGAAAAATGTCGTCACGCAGGAGGGCGGCAAATAGCCGGCGCAAGCGACGCGCTAATTTGACATAGCCATCATGATTGTCAAGAAGTGGTTGCGATTGAAAGTGGTTTTTTTGATGGAAGGAGAGAGGGGGAGAACAGAGACTTCCTGAAGGAAGTCTCCTCAGAACTAAAGCCAGAACTTAGCCGTACAAGCACAGGTAGGAGGTGTCGGATTCCACTTTCACCTGAAACTTCTGGTTGGCCTCAACAACGAAGCTTTCGCCTTCGCCGTAGGAGGTCCAGGCGTCGCTTCCTGGCAGTTTAACCTCCAGCTTTCCGCTGATGAGCGTCATGGTTTCCCGTTGGGAGGTGCCGAACTCATAGTCGCCCGCCGCCATCACGCCGACCGTGGCCGGCAGTGATTGGGTCTGGAAAGCAATGGAGACCACCTTGCCGCCAAAATACTCATTAGTCTTGAACATTTTTTCTTCCCTAAGTTACTGATGAGGATTTTTAATAATCGCTACGGGCACGGCGCTTACGGGGCGGTGCATCACCATTGCGATCCCGGAAGCCCGGACGGCTGCCACGGCCACCTTCGGGGCGGCGTGCACCGCTGCGGGGTGGGCGTCCGGTCTGGGGCGGAATCTCGCCGTCAAACTCGGAGATGCGCATGGGCTGGCCCTTGACCCGGGTCTTTTGCAAATGGTGATAGATCTCCTTGGGCATTCCTTCCGGCAGATCCACCGTGGTGAAGTCATCAAAAATAGTGATCTGGCCGATGTGCTTGCCTTCAATGCCTGCTTCATTGGCAATGGCACCCACGATTTCCCGCGGGGAAACCTGGTGGGCATAGCCGACTTCGATCCGGTAGCGTTTCATGCCGGGCTCAAGTTCGGGAAGTTGTTTGGTCCGGCGACGGGGACGCTCTTCGAAATCCCGGTCGCTGCCACGGCTTTCCCGCTCCCGCATGGGGCGTTCTTCCCGGAACTTCATCTCGGCCACAACAAAGGGTTGTTGTTTCTGGGACAGATAGGTCAGGGCTGCGGCCACGGAAGCTACATCGGTTTCTAACTCGGAGACCAAGCGCTCCACCACGTTCTGGAAGAAGTCCAGCTCCTGATTGGCCAGGACTTCGGCCACCTGGGACTTGAACTGGTCGATCCGGCGTTCAGTGACCGTCTGGGCTGACGGAATCTGCATTTGCTCGATGGGGTGACGGGTCGCCCGCTCGATGGTGCGCAGCATATGCCGCTCCCGCGGTGTTACGAACAGGATGGCGACACCGGTTCTGCCAGCCCGGCCGGTACGGCCGATCCGGTGCACATAGGCTTCGGTGTCATAAGGAATGTCGTAGTTCACCACGTGGCTGACCCGCTCCACGTCGATACCACGGGCGGCCACGTCAGTGGCGACAATAATATCCAGCTTGCGGTTCTTGAGGCGGTCAATGGTGCGCTCGCGCAGTTGCTGGTTCATATCGCCGTTGAGGGCGGCAGCGGAAAAGCCACGGGCTTCCAGTTTCTCCGCCAGCTCTGCGGTCGCATTCTTGGTGCGGGCGAAGATGATCATGCCATCGAAGTCTTCTGCTTCCAGAATCCGGGTCAGGGCATCCAGCTTCTGGTTGTTGCTGATAAAGCAGACCCGCTGTTGGATGGTTTCCACCGTGCTGGTTTTGGACTGGATCTTGATTTCCGCCGGCTCGCGCAGGTGGCGGCGGGCAATGTCCCGAATCGCCGGTGGCATGGTGGCGGAAAACAGAGCCAGTTGGCGGTCACTGGGGGAGTTGTCGAGAATCCATTGGATATCGTCTACAAAGCCCATTTTCAGCATTTCGTCAGCTTCATCCAGAACCAGGGCAGATAGGCTGCTCAGGTCCAGGGTGCCGCGACGCATGTGATCCATGATCCGGCCGGGAGTACCCACAATAACCTGGGCGCCACGCTTGAGCTGACGCAATTGGGGACGGAAATCCTGGCCGCCGTAGATGGGGGCAACCTGGAAGTCGGGCAGGTGGCGTGCGTAGGCCTGGAAGGCCTCGGCCACCTGGATAGCCAATTCCCGAGTCGGCGCCAGCACCAGTAGCTGGGGCTCCTTGCGGGAAATATCC
>JAJUGC010000195.1 GCA_029268325.1 Gammaproteobacteria bacterium
CTGGGGGCGGTTGGGGGCCCCAAGTGGGACACGATCGACCCGGCCATCCGGCCTGAGCGCGGATTGCTGAAAATCCGCTCCGAACTGGGTTTGTTCGCCAACCTGCGCCCGGCCATGCTCTATCCGCAATTGGCAGAGGCTTCCACGCTGAAGCCGGAAGTGGTGTCTGGGCTGGATATTCTGATTGTGCGCGAGCTGACCGGAGGCATTTACTTCGGCAAGCCACGGGAAACAAAAGTACTCGACAACGGCGAGCGTATGGCTTACGACACGCTGCCCTACAGCGAAAGCGAGATCCGCCGGATTGCCAAAGTGGGTTTCGAAATGGCAAGAGTGCGTAACCGCAAGCTTTGCTCTGTTGATAAGGCCAACGTCTTGGCCTCCAGCCAGCTGTGGCGCACGGTCGTGGAAGAGGTCTCTAAGGACTATCCCGATGTAGAGTTGTCCCATATGTATGTGGATAATGCTGCAATGCAACTGGTGCGGGCGCCCAAGCAGTTCGATGTGATTGTCACGGACAATATGTTTGGCGACATCCTGTCCGACGAGGCGTCCATGTTGACCGGCTCCATCGGTAGGCTGCCCTCCGCCTCTCTGGACGAGAACAACAAGGGAATGTATGAGCCATGCCATGGATCTGCGCCGGATATTGCAGGTCAGGGCATTGCCAACCCCTTGGCAACGATTCTTTCTGCTGCCATGATGTTGCGCTATTCCTTTGGCCAGGAACAGGCGGCTTCGCTGATCGAGCGTGCGGTCAGTGTGGTACTGGATCAGGGTTACCGCACCGGTGACATCTATTCAGACGGCACCCGCAAGGTTGGCACCAGCGAGATGGGTGATGCCGTTGTTGCGGCTCTTAAGTCCTTATAGATAGCGGGCAGCCCGCTATAAACCCACGGGCACTGAAGGCCTAGGGCCTGATGGGTAAGGTGAATTGTAATGTAAACCGGAGCCGGCGCAGGCCGGCTCGCTTAAATAACTGGGTAGGCGAATGATGCGTGTAGGCTTGGTAGGATGGCGTGGCATGGTTGGCTCCGTGCTGATGCAACGGATGCTCGAGGAAGGTGACTTTAACCTGATTGATCCGGTGTTCTTCACCACTTCAAATGTGGGGGGGCAAGGACCGGATATCGGTAAGGATATTCCTGCACTGAAGGATGCCTTCAGTGTTGACGAGCTCAAGCCCATGGAAGTCATTATTTCCTGCCAAGGTGGCGACTACACCAATGAGGTGTATCCGAAGCTCCGCGCCGCAGGCTGGAAAGGCTACTGGATTGATGCCGCCTCGGCTCTGCGCATGAACGACGACTCGGTAATCGTTCTGGACCCGGTTAACCGGAAGGTGATTGATCAGGCCCTCCACGATGGCATCAAGGATTTTGTAGGCGGCAACTGTACCGTCAGTCTGATGCTCATGGGGCTGGGCGGGCTGTTCCAGGCTGGCCTGGTGGAATGGATGTCTGCCATGACCTATCAGGCAGCCAGTGGTGCCGGCGCCCAGAATATGCGTGAGCTGATTGCGCAAATGGGTACTTCCCACCAGTCTGTTGCCGAGGAGTTGGCCAATCCTGCTACCGGCATTCTGGATATTGACCGCAAGCTGGCCGAAACTATGCGCTCCAGCGCCTTTCCGGTAGACAACTTTGGCGTACCTTTGGCAGGCAGCTTGATCCCCTGGATCGACAAGCAGCTGGACAATGGCCAGAGCCGGGAAGAGTGGAAGGGTCAGGCAGAGACCAACAAGGTCCTGGGCCGTTCCGGCAATCCCATCCCCGTGGACGGTACCTGTGTGCGGATCGGCGCCATGCGTTGCCACAGCCAGGCGTTGACCATCAAGCTGAATAAAGATGTGCCGATGTCTGACATCGAAGGCATCATTGCCCAGGCCAATGACTGGGTGAAAGTGATCCCCAATGAGCGGGAAGCGACCATCCGGGAGCTGACTCCCACTGCTGTAACTGGCACTCTCTCTGTTCCGGTAGGTCGGTTGCGCAAGATGAACATGGGGCCCCAATACCTGAATGCCTTCACTGTGGGCGATCAGCTCCTGTGGGGCGCAGCCGAGCCGCTGCGCCGCATGCTGCGGATCCTGCTCGAGCAGTAAGATTCGCCAGGCTCCAAATAGAAGCCCCCGCTACTGCGGGGGTTTTCAGTTTAGGGGCGGGGGAATATTTGAGGTTGGGCAAGGTAAAAGTTGGCCTGATTGGCAGGTTGGAGTGACAGAACCTTGCGCGGTGTCTCGCTTTCGGCTTGTCAAATCCCAGGACCTCATCAATACTTACTAGCGTTCATTGGAAACCAATCCGATTTTGTCGAATTAACAAACGGATGCGTGAGTGGTAGTCAGCTATTTGCGAGCATGAGCGTCATCTAGCCGACTGGGAAAACCTGCCTGATACGGCCAATACGCCTTCAGCTGTTATCCGCCATCGCCAGTATTTAAAAGCTCAATACCACAACCTTTTTCGGTCTTGAAGAAGAAAGGAACGAAGTTATGATTCGTAAGTTCGCGGCAGCGTTGTTCGCAGTGTCGACTCTCAGTTCTAGTGTCGCCTTGGCATTAGGGCTCGGTGAGGCAAAGGTCAATTCGACACTCAATCAGCCGTTGAATGCCGAAATTGAACTGATCAGTGTTCGCGATCTTACCAGCGCGGAAATTCTACCGGCCCTGGCGTCACGGGAGGATTTCGTAAGAGCGGGGATTGAGCGTCCCCATCTTCTTTCGGATCTGAAATTCAATGTCGTCTTTAAGGATGCCAACAACGCGGTCATCCAACTATCCAGTCAAAAGCCGATCCGGGAGCCGTTTCTGAACTTCCTGGTCGAGGTGGTCTGGCCTAACGGTCGCCTGTTGCGTGAATACTCCCTGCTGATCGACCCGCCGATGTTTGCCTCCGAGCCGGCGGCAGCCGTAACCCCTGCGGTGGCATCGTCCCAGCCTGCGCCGGTTGTGCGTCGGGATCCGACACCGCAAACCCTTGCCAGCCCATCTATTTATGGTTCAGCCGTTGCTAGTGGTGACGAGCGCCGCACTCTGAAGACCGACGGTTCCGATACTCTGTGGCACATTGCCCAGGCGAACCGCCCCTCTAATCGGGTCACTACCCAGCAAACCATGTTGGCGATCCAGGATCTGAACCCTCACGCCTTCATTGATGGCAATATCAACCTGTTGAAAGCCGGTCAGGTCCTGCGCATGCCCACACTGGACGATGTGGAGAAACGCAGCGCTGATCAGGCCGTAGCGCAAGTTCGTGCCCAAAACCGTGCCTTTGCTGAAAAGCAGGCGCTGCGGGGAAGACAGATTGACGCCACCGGACGCACCGCATCTTCTGCTCCCGTCCAGCAACCTACGACTGAAGGCGTATTGAAGATCGTAGCTGCCGATGGCGACGCCCAGGATAACCCGGGTCAGGCTGCTGGCGGCAAGGCCGGCAGTGCGACAGGAAGTGGTGGTTCTGACAACCAGCTTGACCTGGCGTTGGAGCAATTGGATAAGGCGAATCGGGAAAACCGCGAACTCCAGAGTCGCTTGCAGGATCTGGAAGAGCAATTGGAGACTTTGCAGCGCTTGGTTTCCCTGAAAGATGACCAGCTGGCACTGCTGCAAGCCCAGAGCGGGCTTTCCGATCAGGCGGAGTCACCTGAGGCTCCGGTGGAGGCTGCAGAAGTCTCTGCTGAGTCCGAGGCTGGTGCTGTGGAAGCAGTTCAGTCCGAGGAAGAGTTGATTAGTGCTATTTCCGAGCTGGCTGCTGAAGAGGCGGCGGGCGAGGGAGCCGAAACTGTCGAAGAAACCCGGGTTTTGGCAGAAGAGGCGGTTGAGGCTGGCGTATCCGAGGAGACGGCTGTTGCTGAAACTGAAGCGGCCCAGCCTGAAACGGCGCCTGTGCAGGCTGCACCGGAAGTTACACCGGTTTCCGAGCCGGCCGTTGTACCTCCGCCCTCCAAGAGCTTCCTGGAGCAAGTTCTGACCGATCCCCTTTATAAAGGGATTGCTGGCGGTAGTGTGGTTCTGCTGCTGATTATTCTGTGGCTGGCTTCCCGTCATAATGCCAATAAGGAAAAGCAGTTCCAGCAGGAGCTGGCGACTGCGGGTGGTGTGCCGCTGGATGACGACGAGGCAGTTGATCTGGGCCAGTCTGAGCGTCGGGATGCTACCGGCGCAGTGGCGGCCGGAGTCGGTCTGGGCGCCATGGCAGCCGTAGCCGGTGAGCAGGAAGGTGAAGAGGGCGATGTTCTGGCAGAAGCGGAAGCCTACATGGCCTATGGCCGTCTGGAGCATGCCGCTCAGCTGCTGGAAGGCGCGTTGGAAAATGAGCCCGGTCGTAGCGATGTGCGGCTGAAGCTGATGGAAGTGTATAGCCAGGCCGGTAACCGTGAAGGCTTTGACCAGCAGTTTGCCGCCCTGGAAACTGCCGGTGACGCCGAAGCGCTTGAGGCTGCAGAACAGCTGCGCGCAGCCTTTGCCGGCACTGCGGACTCCGATGGCTCTGAACCTGAGCTGTCCCTGGATGATCTGGAAAATGAACTGCTGTCCGGTGGAACGACGAGCTATCAGGCTGCCACGGAGACCGTTGAGGATAAGGCTGACCAAGAACTGATGTCCGCTCTGGAAGGGCTGGAAACGGATGAATTGCTGCAACCCCAAGAAGAGGTCGCAGAGGCGTCCGCGTCCGAGCCGGCTCTGGATGATGACTTCCTCAAACTGGACGATGCTGACGTCTCCACGGGGCTGGAAGAGGAATCCCCGGCTGAGGCGCCATTTGCTGAGCCGGAGAGCGATGACCTGGATATAGAGTTTGATCTCAGCGAGCTGGATCTGGACAGCCTGGAAGAGACCAGTACCCCGGCCGCAGAGTCCGCTGAGGAAGTGGCAGAGGCGTCCTCCGAGTCCTCTGATCTTGAATTGATGGACTTCGAACTGGGTGAGCTGGGCGAAGCGTCCGAGGACGAAGACCCAAAAGTGTGGGTCAAGCTAACGTGCGAGCAGGCCGGCTGGACGTGGTACATCATCGAGATGCAGCCAGTGCATCTTGACGCCATTTTCTATGGCTACCGTGTCGGCTGGGATGAAGAGGTAACGCACTTCAACCAGTCAGACCTGGAGCTATTGAGTGCACAGTGGGGCTTTCCGATTGTGCAGGATGAAACGTTTGTACCTATTCGTCTGTCTGAGGTACAAG
>JAJUGC010000196.1 GCA_029268325.1 Gammaproteobacteria bacterium
CGGATCTCGTAGGGGTCCGTAAGCGGATCCGTTTCATTCGGCATCACCAGGGTCACGCTCATCAAAGGCTCGCCCAGGGCTTCCAGCAGCGCCAGCGCAATGGGATTATCCGGAATCCGGACACCGATCTGGCGACGCTTCGGGTGTAACAAGCGGCGGGGCACCTCCGAGGTGGCCGGCAGAATAAAGGTATAGGGGCCGGGGCTGTGGTTACGCATCATGCGATACTGCTGGTTGCCCACCTTGGCGTAAACCGAGATCTCCGAGAGATCCCGGCACATGAGGGTAAAGTTATGCTTTTCGTCCAACCGTCGGATCGCTTTGATACGGTCACTGGCGGTCTTCTCGCCAATCCGGCATCCCAAGGCATAGGCGGAGTCGGTGGGATAGGCGATCACACCGCCCTCATTCAAGATATCCGCAGCCTGCTTAATCAGCCGGACCTGAGGGTTTACCGGATGGATCTGGAAAAACTGGCTCATAGGGACTGCCCTGCATGTTTGGAGCCTCCCATACAGTTAGGAGACGCCGGCACCTCTCCATTGAGCTCGGCCCATTCCGCCTGAGTGTAGGTATGGAGCGCCAAGGCATGGATGCCGGACTGCATTTCCTCCGCCAGGATACCGTACACCTGCTGATGACGCCCCACCTTACGCTTGCCCTCGAAAGCATCGCTGACGAGCAACACCTTGAAATGGCTTTCCGACCCGGGCGGCACCGAGTGCATATGGCTTTCATTAATCACTTCCAAATGCAGCACCGGCAGGTTCTGGGTGAGCTTCTGCTCAATACGTTGCTTCATGGACATCAAAACGACTCCTGATCAATGCCCGGGAGAGTGAGAGATTCTCCCGGAACCTTTAAAGCTTTTCTGCATTATATATTTACCTGGCTACCTTGTGTGGCTTTTCAAGCGGGCTGTTGTCGCATAAAACAGAACACTTCATCATACTTACGCCCGTAACCATGGCTAACCGACTCTTTTCCCAAATCCGGCTACACTATGGGTGGGAGCGTCCGGCCCGTAACCAGGTCGGCCGAGAGGGACTAAAGCAATCTGACTCAACGAACAAAGCACGAGTTTGCCCCATGAAAGTTGCATTGCTGGAAGATGATCTCACATTGGCTGAGTCTCTCTGCGGCTTGCTGACCAAGAACGGCCACCAATGTCTGTGGTCGGAAACGGGCCGCGAGTTCATGTATCAAGTCACTCATGAAAGCTTTGACCTGCTGATCATGGACTGGCAACTACCCGATGCCGACGGTATCGAGTTGCTTAAGCAGCTCCGTAGCCAGCTGACCTGGCGGGTTCCGATCCTGTTTCTGACCCAGCGGGATACAGAGGTGGATATCATTACCGCCCTGAACGCAGGTGCCGATGACTATATGGTCAAGCCCGCCCGCCCCGGGGAGCTTCTGGCCCGGATCCAGGCCCTGGTTCGCCGCACACAACCGGATCCCCCCCAAGAAGAGGAGCAGCACTACGGTCCTTTTACCATCAACAAGAAAAAGCGGACCATCACGCTCCATGGCGAGCCCCTGGCACTGACCGACAAGGACTTTGACCTGACGGTATTCATGTTCGAGAACCGGGGCCGGCTTCTCTCCCGCAAGTATCTACTGGAGCGGATTTGGGGAGTTTCCAGCGAGATCAACACCCGCACCGTGGACACCCACGTGAGCCGGTTGCGGCGCAAGCTGGGCGTGAAGCCGGAAAATGGCTTCCGGATCAAGACGATTTATCAGCACGGCTACCGTTTGGAGGAGGTTGACGACTCAACCTCCCCGGAATCTCCAGACTGAGCCCAGCGACCATGGCGAACCAACAGGGCAGACCACGGCCCCAATAATTGGCGAGGCCTTTCACGACTGGAAGGCCTGAAGTAGCAAGCGATGAAGTATCTATGTTGAAGCGTAGTTCAAATGTAAGTTCCATCCTCCGTCGTACGGTTACCGCCACCCTGGTTGCCTGGGCTCCCCTGGCCCTGCACCCCACCCTGGTTCAAGCCGCGGAAGCAAACCTGACTCAGCCTGGCGATACGAGCAGCGTGTGGACCTATAGTGTGCGTCCGGGCGATACCCTTGGCTCCATTGCCCAAACCTATTTGGACTCTCGCCGTTCCTGGCACCAGCTACTGCACTATAACCGCCTGCAAAGCGGCTCGGAGCTTCAAGTGGGCTCGGTTTTGCGTATCCCCGTGGATTGGCTCAAACAACAGCCGGCCTCGGCCCATGTCCAGCAAACCCAGGGCACGGTGCGTGTCCGCCGCGCTCGCCAATCCCAGTTCCAGCCCCTGAAAGAAGGGCAAACCCTGGAAATCGGCGATGAGATCCAGACCGGGCAAGGCAGTGTCAGCATCCGTTTTGCCGATGGCTCCACCTTGCAGTTGAACGAGAACTCCAGCCTCATCTTCAATACTCTGACCCGCTACGGCAACAGTGGCATGGTGGATACCCGAACCCGGCTGTTGAACGGCTCCCTTTCCACCGAGGTCAAGCGTCAGCAACAGGGCGACCGCTATGAAATTGCCACCCCTTCGGCGATCGCTGCGGTGCGGGGAACCCAGTTCCGCCTGACTGCCGATGCCAACTCCACCCGTGCAGAAGTCACCGAAGGCACTGTTCACCTACAAGCCAATAACCGCACGATTCCCCTGGCGGCGGGCTATGGGATCAATATCAGCGGTACCAAGATGGGTACCCCTGTCGCACTTCTGCCCGCGCCTGCTCCCGACAAAGTGCCCAGCAAAATTACCCAGCTACCCTGGACTCTGGACTGGCAGCCCGTGCCCGGCGCCGAACACTATATCGCGGAGCTGTATCAACAGCCTGCAGGCACCAACGCCCAGACCTTGAGACTGGGTCGGGCGAGCTGGACCTTTGATCAGCTGACCAATGGCCAATACCAGCTGGTGCTGCGGGCGGTCGATGCCAAAGGCTTCCAGGGAATGGACTTCAAAGCCGACCTGGAAATCGACATCCGTGCCAAACCGGCCCAACCCATCATTCCGGCTGATCAGGAAAACTTCGAGGAAAGCCAGCCCCTGTTCCGCTGGAAGCTGCAGCAAGCAGGCGACTTGAGCCGCTTGGAAATTGCCCGGGACCCGGAGTTCGAGCAGCTGGTCAGCCAGACTGCCTTTACCCCCAGCACCCAAGCCCTTCCCGCCCAACCTCTCACGCCTGGGCGTTACTTTTGGCGGGTAACCACCTTGGCTGGCGGCAATAACATGGCCCAAAGCCCGGTCCGGGAAGTCCGCATCCATGGGGACATGCCCAAAACCAAGATTATTGCCATCAATTACTTCCAGGATCGGGTCAAACTGTTCTGGAACAGCCTGGAAGAAACCAACGAGTTTATCGTGCAGATCGCCAGCGATCCCCAGTTCAACGATATCCTGCGTGAAGAGCGTGTGTCCCAGCCCTATGTCAGCATTCAGCTGCCGGAGAAGATTCGCTACTACGCCCGGGTAAAAGGAGTTGCCGACGAGTTCTTCCACTCTGAGTTCAGCGACGGCCGGGAGATCCAGCTCCCTTGATGCCATCTAGTTCAAAACAGGCTCTGACCCCAGGCCCATGCTGCCCCTGAGCACCTCTTCACGGTCCGGCCGCTGGCTACAACGCGGCCTTATCCTCCTGGCCATGACCCTGCTCATGGCCACGGATATACTGCATCGCCTGGACCTGGTGGCCTATGACCAACTGCTCCGTCTGTCGCCAGAGCAGATCCAGCCAGACGTGGCCATCGTTGCCATCGACGAAGCCTCGCTCTATGAATTGGGTCGCTGGCCCTGGCCCCGGGAACGCCATGGGCAACTGCTTCAGCAACTCCAGGCGGCCCAGGCCCGCACTGTCGTGCTGGACATTCTTTTTACCGAGCCCGACCTCCAGTACCCCGAGCATGACAGGCAGCTCATAGACGCCATCCGCCACCAGGGGCAAGTCATCCTGCCCCTGCACCTGCACCAGCGGACGCTGGGGGCACCGCTGAGTGAAATCCTCCCCCTGCCAGAACTGGCCGGCGCCGCCGCGGGCCTGGGACACGCCCACGTAGAACTGGATCAAGATGGCATTACCCGGGGCTTTTTTCTCCATCTCGGCATGGGCCAGGCCGCTTGGCCGGCACTAACCCTGGCCCTTTTGGAGCAGACCCATCCGGAGCTGGCAGCAGCTTATCGGCCCGTAGAAAGTCTGCCGGAATCGGTTTGGTCCCGTATCAGCAGCGACTACCGCCTTATTCCCTACGCCGGGCCGGCTGGTACTATTCCCACCTATTCCTATGCCGATGTGCTCGCCGGCAGGCTACCCCAAGAACTACTCCGAGACCGGGTAATTTTCATTGGCGCCACCGCCGCCGGTATGGGAGACATCCTGCCCACTCCCTATTCCGGCCTGGCCGCCCCCATGCCGGGAGTGGAAGTCCATGCCAATATCTACAATGCCCTGGTGCAGGACCGCCTCATTCAGGATGTGCCCCGCCCCATTCAGTTCGCCCTCTCCCTGGTCCTGGTGCTGATTCTGCTAGTGTTCTTCCCGCGCCTGGCCCCGGAACGCAACCTGCCATTGACCCTGAGCCTGATTGGCACCGTCTTGCTACTTTCTCTCGGGCTGCTGCACTTTATGCGCCTCTGGTTCGCCCCCATGGTGACCGTGGTTACCCTGATGCTCGCCTACCTGTCCTGGAGCTGGCAGCGCCTGATCTCCCTGAACCGTTTCCTGGGCCAGGAAGTGCAACGCCTGTCCCAGGAGCCGGCCCTGCTGATTTCCGAAGAACAGTTGGATCCCAGGGTCTGGGCCCACCGTGTCATTCGCCTGTTGGAGCCAGACGCTTACCGGTTGATACGCAACCAGGAAACCATGGCCGGCAGCGACGACCTCCTGCCTCCCTCGGCGCCTTTACCCATACACCAATGGAACGCCTCGGATGACTGCTTCTGGCTGAACTTAGGCCTTTGGGAGGAACAGCCCTGGCTACTGGGACTGCAATGGCAAACAGCGGAAGACAGGCCCGAGCCATCCCGGTTGCAGGGCCTCATTCCCTTACCGGCCCGCCCCCCGGCTTCGGCTTCCTCCCGTAGTGCCGCGGAACAGGTCGCGCTGCGTATTCTCCAGGTACGCCAGGGTATTTCCTCACTGCGCTCCCTGCGCCAGTTCATCAGCGAAAGTTTCGACCACCTACC
>JAJUGC010000197.1 GCA_029268325.1 Gammaproteobacteria bacterium
CCTTGGCGACGGCCACCGCCACCTGCCAAGTGACGCTAGCAGTTCTTCCAGGCCGGCTTCCGGCCTTTCTCGCAGCTCCTCCCGCCAGGGAACCTGTCAATCTTGATAACGTCTAATTATTGAGTTGCATCCTACAAAGTGGCCTGCATGCCCCAGCAGTTGGGCAACAGGGCTGTCCCTACGAGTATCACTCGGTCTCTTGCAACCTGATCCCATCAACACTATAGATATGACCTATAGCGGTGATAAAGATCGATGATTTTAACTATCACAAGTAAACCTCTAGTATGGAGTCATCACAAAGCAAGCAGGTTGGCGGGCCTGACGGGTTTCCCCCTAGGGGAGACTCTCTCCAAGACCCTGGGCATGAAGCACCCACCTGACCCGCCTACTCAACGAGCAGACATAACGAGGTGAGTTCATGAACAGCAATGTATTCAAAAAAGTGGTAGCCGTAGCGGTCTTTAGCAGTGTTTCCATGATGGCAATGGCGGGCGACAACAGCCGCGCCGATCGGATGGGCGAGCGCCCCATAGAAGAGTTCAGCCTGGGAAGCGCCCTGGTTGTTGGCGAAGCCTCAGAGAGCCATCCTTCTACCCTGGCTGCCAGCCCGACCTCTGGCACCCTGGACAACTTGGCGGACCTGAAAGTACAGAGCAGCATCGAAAACTACAGCCTGCGGATTCAGGTGAACCCGGATTTCGACACCCTGGCCGCTCCTGCAGCCGGCTCCGAGACTTCCGGCGGGCAACTGGCTAGTGCGGAGGTGATCGAGCTTCCCTATGAGACTGTCGACTATGGCCACTGGACTGCCAGCGAGAAGCGTCAGCGTTTCTTCGGCCAAGACGACTAACGGGTTGTAATAAAAATTTGGCGCAGCGCCCCAGGGCCTGCGCCATTTTTTATGGCCCGCCATTCTTTTACCAAAGACCTGGCATCAGCCTGCCCTTGCCTGGCCGCCATTCAGGCGGTTCAAGGCTTTGCTTTGCCTTGCCTACACTTCTTTCCCGCTCCCATTAGCCAGACCCTATTTCTCTAAACACGACAAATAGATTTTATTAATCATAGCCATAACCTTTATTATCTTTGAGATCAAATAGCGTAAATCTATTATGGCGACTCCTAAAGCACAACACCGGATGGACTTCCTGTCCTACCACCCGGAGTCCATCCACACCCTGACCCGGCTGTACTCCAACTACGGTACGCCCGCCAGCTACCGCTACATGGACGGCAGCTCGGTGCACGCCTACAAGTTCGTCAATGACAAAGGCGAGTACCGCTATGTGAAGTTCAACTGGAAGAGCCAGCAGGGCATCAAAAACCTGGACCCCCAGGAAGTGGTCGAAGTTCAGGGCCGTGACTACAGCCACCTGACCCGTGACCTGATCGACGCCATCGACAAGGGTGACTATCCCAAGTGGGATCTCTACATCCAGGTGGTGGAGCCAGAAGACCTGGCGAAGTTCGAGTTCGACCCGCTGGATGCCACCAAAATCTGGCCGGAAAACCTGGTTCCCTCCAAGAAAGTGGGCACCATGGTGCTGAACCGCAACCCGGACAACGTGTTCCAGGAAACCGAACAGGTCGCCATGGCTCCGTCCAACCTGGTACCGGGCATCGAGCCTTCTGAGGACCGTCTGCTGCAAGGCCGTCTGTTCGCCTACGCAGACACCCAGATGTACCGGATTGGCGCGAACCACATGGGCCTGCCGATCAACAAGCCGCGGGTTGCGGTGAATAATGACAACCAGGACGGGCACCTGAACTCTGGCAATACCAAGACCAGCGTGAACTACCAGCCCAGCCGCCGGATGAACCGGGAAGAAAGCCCCCGCGGTCTGTACAGCCAGCTGCCCCTGTCTGGCACAACCCAGCAGGCTCCGATCTATCGCGAACAGAACTTCAAGCAAGCCGGTGAGTTGTACCGCTCATACAGCAAGAAGGAACAGCGCGACCTGATCAACACCCTGGGTGGCGAGCTGGCCAAGACTGACGAGGAAGCCCGTTACCATCTGCTCTCGTACTTCTACAAGGCAGATCCGGAGTACGGCGCTGGCCTGACCAAGGTAGCCAAGAGCGACCTGAAGCGGGTCAAGGAAATGGCGGCCAAGCTGAAGGACTAACCGGTCCCCAAGCCTGAAATGCCGGGCGGGCACAACCCGCCCGGCGGTTTGCATCCCACGAGGAGAACGACCATGAGAACATTCATTGCAGGCATCATTCTCGCCGTTTCCAGCGCCACCGCTCTCGCCAGCGAGCCTGCAGTTTCTGAGAGCACCACGGAATACCAGGCGGAAGCCATCCAGGATCAGCTGAAAAGCTACCTGTTCACCGCCGCCCGGGAAGGGGATACGGAGATTCTGCAGGTCTTCATCGAATCCGGCTACGATCTCAACACCAGCGATACCAAAGGCTATACCGCCCTGATTCTCGCCGCCTATAACGGACGCGGCGAAGCGGTGAACCAGTTATTGGCCGCCGGAGCCGACCCCTGCCAGAAAGACAAGCGGGGCAACACCGCCCTGATGGGCACCATCTTCAAAGGCGAGCTGCGGATCGCCAAAACCCTGCTGCAGGCCGGTTGCCAGATCGACGAACGTAACAACGCCGGCCAGACGCCCGCCATGTACGCCGCCCTGTTCCAACGCACCGAGATTCTGATGGAGCTGCGGAAGCATGGCGCCGATATGCAGGCCGCCGACCAATTCGGCAATACGCCAGAGGCCTTGGCGACCGGCGAAGTGACCGGTACCGCCCGCCGCTAGTCCCCTCACAGGAAAGCCGGCACCGCCCACCGCCGGCTTTATCCGCCCTATTCCACAGGCAGGTACAACAGCTTGAGTGCCTCGCCAGGCAACAGCGCAAAGAGCGGGTTGTCCGTCCTCTGAACCCCGGCCCAGCGCTGATTCGCGCCGCCATGGCAACCATACATGATCGCCTTGGGCCCGACCCAGTCATAATCCAGGCATTGTTTGGTCTGCTGGTTCTGCAGGGTCTGGTTCTCCCCATGGTTCCACTGTTGATTGGCCTGCCCGGCATCACAAGTGGCAAGCCCCAGGCGCGAGCCCATGGGAACCAGGCAGTTCCAGGGCTGATCCAGGGGATGCAGGCTGCCCCGCGCGCTCATGACCCATTGGGCCGGTGGCGCCTCATCTGCCCCGCCCCGGACAATGGAGATGTACTTCTCTTCTGCCAAGGCCGTGGACAGCTGATTGTTTCCATAGTGGAGGATCTCGCCGGTCACAGCCAGATCGTCCTCCGAGCCGATCAGTCCCTGAGCCATCAACAGCTCCATTAACATTGTGGCGGGGCCGGACACTGTGGCTCTGGACAAACTGCACTTCGCCCTGAAGCGTACCGCCACTGAGATCATTGCGCAGGGCCCGGGGCTTGCCTTCGCCATCCACGGCATAGAAGTCCAGTGCCTCCCGCTGCCTATAGGCCGCCCCATGCACTACCTTCAGCGCTACCGTAGCCTCGCCCTGCAAAGCCCCGTCGGTGGCCGTCAAGGACAACTCAACACCGGCCGTCACATCCTCTTCGCCCGGGATTCCGCTGATCGCGCCGGTGACCGGATCCAGACTCGCCCATTGCGGCAAGCCAGTTACCCTGATCCGGGCGTTATCGCCCAGGCCGGAAAATTGCGGGACATAGTAATAAGGCAAGGTGGCAACTGCCGGGGGCGGGGCTTACACCAAGCCAATGGCCACCGACTTGCCGGATCCACTGCTTCCGCCACATCCTGTTAAAACGTCCATCAAACCTACAAGAACCGCTGTTTTTTTGAACATCTTGTTTCCCTGATCACATCCAAGACAGATAGCCGGGCGTAGGTTAGCGGGAACTAACAATGTGAAATATTGTGAAATTGTTTCTTTTGGTACATCCAATCCAGCATCACAGCTAAACTGCCATACAGATCACAAAGGGCATCATTTCTGGTCATATTTGTGCCCAAAAGGTCATACCGAGAACACAAATCCGCAAAAACTTCTGGAAAGTAGTCTTTTCAGGGAACTTCAACTATAAACCTTCTATTTAAGTTGTCTGGTGAGCCCATCATGCGCAGGAATCTTCCCGTTACCCAGCGAGAGAAACTGTTCTCTGAAAACTTGGACCTGATCTCCACCACGACCCCCACCGGTGTCATTACCTACGCCAACGAAGATTTCTGTCAGGTGGCGGGCTTTACATCCAGCGAGCTGGTTGGGCAGGCCCACAATATTGTGCGCCACCCGGATATGCCCCAGGCCGCGTTTCAGGGCATGTGGGCCAGGCTCAAGGCCGGCAAAAGTTGGCTGGGGCTCGTGAAGAACCGCTGCAAGAATGGCGACCATTATTGGGTCAGCGCTTTTGTGACCCCGATTATCGAAAACGGCAAGATTACCGAGTACCAGTCGGTACGGGTCAAGCCCAAGTCCTCCCAGCTCAAGCGGGCCCAAAAGATCTATGACCGGCTCAACCGCAAGCAGGTCATCTGGCCCCTGGCTCTGCCCCAACCTTCCCTGGGTGCCCGCCTGATCCTGATCGCCCTGGCCACCCTCGCCCCCATTGCCGGCTATCAGCTGTCGCAGGATTTCTCGATCGGACTGCTGCTTGCCTGGACGGCCTCCCTGGCGGCGCTGTCCGGTGGGCTCTGGGCGGGCACGGCCCGCTTGCGCCGCCTCGTACGCAACACCCGCACCATTGTGGATGACCCCCTGGCCCAATACATTTTCCAGGGGCGGGTTAACGATATCAGCCAACTGGCCCTGGCCTTAAAGGTGAAGGACGAAGAGTCACGGGCGGTCATTGCCCGGACCCTGGTGTCAGAGCAACCCATTACAGAGGCAGCCCAACGCTGTATGGAGTTGGGCATTTCCAGCCAAGAGAAGATCCAGCGCAAGCTGGACGAAATGGAGCAGGTGGCGACCGCCATCAACCAAATGTCCGCTTCCATCCAGGAAGTCAGCCAAAGCGCCATGCAGACCGCCGAATCGGCACGCCAAGCCCAGGAAGCGGTTAGCCAGGGGAGCAGCCTCATTGATGAGTCCACCTCTGCCATCCGTAGCCTGACGGAAGAGTTGGACAAGGTGGCAACCCAGATCCGGGACCTGCACCACCGCAGCAGCCGCATCGACTCAGTGGTGAATGTCATTGGCGAAATTGCCGACCAGACCAACCTGCTGGCC
>JAJUGC010000198.1 GCA_029268325.1 Gammaproteobacteria bacterium
AAGGCGCTCGCCCTGATGAATGTGGGCCCGATGCCCGTGCCTGGGTCGATTCAGTTGGAATGGTTTTCCTATCGTACGGAGACCCGGTATCAGGTGGATGCCCAGATGCCGGAGGATTTTCCCCAACGGGTGAAGGCCTGGATGAAGAAGTACCCGGTGAAGCGCTATCACCATAGCTTGCTGGTGGGCTATTCAGCGCACGGTGAGGCCTCCTTGTGGTGGAGTATTTCCTGTTCCCGCTGTCCGGATAGAACTAACTTTGATGTTCCTATAGTACGAGGACTGAAAGCCCAGCCCGTGGCGAAGGAACGGGAGTCGGATTACTGCGAACAGGTGCATAACTACGTGAAGCGCGGGGTGTTCCAGTACCATCCCCAGAGCCTCTGTTTAAAACTGGCCTTGCAGCAGGCGAATAGCCAATACCCGGGTTATTGAATGGCTGTCAGCACGTCTGAAATATGTGTTGCATATTGTGAAGTGTTGGCTGCACAGGAATATGTACTCGCTGAGGCGCCCGCTAGCACGGAGTACGTCCACCCCAATCCCCCTTTGCGAAAGAAGAAACTATCTCCCTATCCCTTGACGGGGGAGGGGTGGGAAGGGGGCAGGCCCGTACAATGGCTACTTGGGTTTGATCAGTTACGGGGGCCGCTGTTTCCCTTATAGCTAATCTGAGTCAGGGCCTGGGTAGCCAGCTTGCGGGCAACCGGCAGGGAGCCGTCATCCAGCGCGGCGATTTGTTCCAGGCTGTCCCGGGCCAGGCTGATTTCCTGCTCCAGGCTGCTGAATTCCTGACGAAAGGCCTCATCAATGGCCTCGTAAACCCGTTGAACTTCTTCGCTGATGTCCTGTTTGCCGGCGGTCATCTGGTTGACGGCGCGCAGACAGGCTTTGGCGATGCGAATGTAACGTTGATCCCGATTCATGGCGGATATCCGCAAAGTGAGTGAAAGACGGTCATTGTAACATAGGCTACATGATATGATCCTGTCTCCATGTGGCTTGTGCGCCCCTCGCTACTGGGATGCACAGGCTACAGAGTCGGGCGTTTACAGAATTAATAAAAACTTGGAAGGCAATATGGGCTACTTCATCACGGGCAGTACTGGCTTCATTGGGCGTTTCCTTGTACCCCAATTGTTGCAACGGGGGGCGACGGTTTATTTGCTGGTTCGCGAAGCTTCCCTGCCGCGATTGGATAAGCTGCGTCAGCAATGGCAGGTCAAGCCGTCGCGGGTGGTGGGCGTAGTGGGCGATCTGTCCGAGCCCAATCTGGGGGTTTCCGATCAGGATATCGCCATGTTGCGGGGCACGGTGAAGCATTTCTTCCATCTGGCGGCCCTGTACGACCTGAATGCTTCGGAGGAAGAACTGGAAATCGCCAACGTGGAGGGTACCCGCCATGCGGTGGCGCTGGCCGAGGCCATGGGTGTTAAGTGTTTCCACCATATCAGTTCCATTGCTGTGGCGGGGCTGTATCCCGGCGTGTTCCGGGAGGACATGTTCGAGGAAGCGACGAATCTGAAGAACGCCTATTTGCGCACCAAGCATGATTCCGAGCGGATTGTACGCCAGAACTGCAAGGTACCCTGGCGGATCTATCGGCCTGGTATTGTGATTGGCCATTCCCAAACTGGAGAAATGGATCGGGTCAACGGGCCCTATTTGTTCTTCAAGTCTTTGCAGAAGCTGCGCAAAACCTTGCCCCAATGGATGCCGACGATCGGGATCGAGGGGGGGCGCCCGAATATTGTTCCCGTGGACTTCGTCGTCTCCGCACTGGACCATATCGCTCATCTGCCAGGTGAGGACAGGAAGTGCTTTCACCTAACCGATCCAGATCCTTACCGAGTCGGGGAGGTCATCAATATCTTTGCGGAGGCAGGGCATGCACCCCGCATGGCGCTGCGTTTCGATACCCGAATGCTGGGCTTTATTCCGCCTCTGGTACGGGAAACTGTTCGCCGTAATCCATTGGTGCAGCGCCTGACTGGCGCCATCCTGGATGACCTGGAGATACCGCGTTCGGTACTGGATTTTGTTAACTATCCCACCCGTTTTGATTGCCGGGAAACGGAGCGCTGCCTGAAAGGCACATCCATCAAGGTGCCCCGTCTGCCAGATTATGCACCGGTGATTTGGGACTATTGGGAGCGGCATCTTGATCCTGAGCTGGATCAGGAGCAGATTCTGCGCACCCGGGTGGAAAACAAAGTGTGCCTGGTGACAGGTGCCAGCTCGGGTATCGGTAAGGCCACCGCCGTGAAGCTGGCCGAGGCCGGTGCCATTGTGATTATTTGCGCCCGCAGCCAGGCAGGCCTTGACGCCACCCTGAGTGAAATTCGTCAAAAGGGTGGGCAGGGCTATGCTTATACCTGCGACCTGTCCTTGGCTGAAGACTGTGACCGCCTGGTACAGCAAGTACTACAGGACCATGGGCGCTGCGATATCCTGGTGAATAATGCGGGTCGTTCCATCCGCCGTTCAGTGGCCCAGTCCTTTGAGCGCTTCCATGATTTCGAACGTACCATGCAGTTGAATTACTTTGGCGCGCTGAGGCTGATCCTTGGATTTGCCCCGTCCATGTTGGAGCGGGGGAGTGGACAGATCATCAATATTTCCACTCTGGGTGTGCTGACCAGTGTGCCCCGGTTTTCCGGTTATGTCGCCTCCAAGGCGGCGTTGGATGCCTTCAGTCGATGTGCGGCCGCGGAGTGGTCCGACAAGGGGGTGGTGTTTACCACCATCAATATGCCCCTGGTACGGACTCCCATGATCCAGCCGTCCCGGGTGTATGACAACCTTCCCGCCCTGACACCCGAGGAAGCTGCCGATAAGGTGGTACAGGCCATTATCCAGAGGCCACGCCGTATTGCCCCGCCCCTAGGGGTATTTGCGCAGATTGCCCAGGCTCTGGCTCCACGGCTGACAGAGATGGTTCTGAATACGGGCTACAAGATGTTTCCGGAAGAGGATGAAAAGTCTGAAAAGGCTGCCCGGGAGCAAGAAGGAGAGAGCGAAAAGATGATGCTTCTGGCGCTGATGCGAGGCGTTCACTGGTAAGTCTGGTGATCCAGGAAGAAGCAGCGTAGCGCCAGACCGTAGAGAAGCTGCCTGGATGGAGGCGCCAGTGTTGGCGCCACGTCCATCCGGGTAGGATCAGCCATCCATCTTGGACTGCAGGTAGTTCTGGAGGCCGATGGTTTCAATCAGGCTCAGCTGGGTTTCGATCCAGTCGATGTGCTCTTCCTCAGACTCGAGGATGCTCTTCAACAGGTCCCGGCTGATGTAGTCGGCTACGGATTCGCAATAGGCAATGCCCGCCTTCAGGTCGGGCAGGGCTGTTTCCACTTCCAGCTTCAGGTCACAGCGAAGCATTTCTTCCGGGTTTTCACCGATCAGCAACTTGCCCAGCTTTTGCAGGTTGGGGATACCTTCCAGAAATAGGATCCGTTCGATCAGCGCATCGGCATGTTTCATTTCATCGATGGATTCTCTGTATTCATGCTCTGCCAGTTCCTTGAGCCCCCAGTTCTTGTACATACGCGCGTGCAGGAAGTACTGGTTGATCGCGACAAGCTCATTGCCCAGGCAGCGATTAAGGTGTTCGATAACCGTCGGGTCGCCTTTCATTTTCGTGATCTCTATTAGCCATGACAGGGATAGGTTTGCGTACCTATTGTGCGGGAGGAGGCTTTTAGAAGCAAACAGGCAGGCACCTTCCCGGCCAGGAAAGGCGGGAAAGCGTGGACTGGTTCTCCCGGCGCCTTAGGGGATTGGGCGCCGGAAAATCAATAAGTCGGGATCAGGCGGCGTTACGGGCCAGGGCGCTTGCTTGGGCGGATTCGTTCAGGCTCTCTTCCACCAGGCTACGGGCATAACACTCACACTCACCACAGCAACCACCAACACCCAGACGGGCATGAACTTCTTCAAAACTGGATGCCCCATTTTGCAGGGTTTGTTTGATTTGGCTGTCGGATACACCGTTACAGATACAGACCAGCATCATCAAATCTCCGGTGGTGGAAGGTCAAAAAATCTACAAGGCAAAAGTTAATCTAAATGATAATGATTGTCAAAACGGATTTTGTGTCATTTATTTTGTTTGTGACCGCACGCCCGGAGACCCTGCCATGGAGTGAAGGAGGGCGTGCTTTCCTGTCAGCTTCCAAAGAGGCATCACGTTTGAAGGGGAGGGTGGTTCTTCCAGAGAAACATTGCCGATGGGAACAACTGTATAAAGAGTAATGAAACCCTGGAATGACAGCGGCTGACTGGAAACTGCTCTATACGATGGAGAGGCGGAGGGGGCACATGACAGTACTGGTAGGAATGAAAGCCCCTGACTTTACAGTGCCGGCGGTGTTGCCCAGTGGCGAGATTGTCCCGCAGTTCACCTTGTCCCAGGCCATTATCGGCAAGTACGGGTTGCTGTTTTTCTATCCGCTGGACTTTACCTTCGTGTGCCCGTCTGAACTATTGGCCCTGGATCATCGGATTGATGCTTTTATCCATCGGGATGTGGAGGTAATTGGCATCTCCATAGATTCCCATTATGCCCATCACGCTTGGCGCCGGACGCTACCTGAAGAAGGGGGAATCGGGCCGATCAGGTTCACCTTGGCTGCTGACCTCAACCATGATGTTGCCAAGGCCTATGATGTGGAATCGCCCAGTGGAGTGGCATTCCGGGGAGCATTTCTGATCGACAAGCATGGGATCGTGCGCTCCCAGCTCATCAACGATTTGCCCATAGGGCGCAATGTGGATGAGCTGCTTCGTTTGTTCGATGCCATTCAGCATCACGAACGTTATGGTCAGGCCTGCCCGGCCGGGTGGAAGGCTGGCGAGAAGGGAGTAGAAGTCGCCAAGACGGGGATTGCCCAGTTTCTGAGGGAGAAGGTGGGGCACCTTTAATGGCGATAAACTAATGGCACTGGCGATAAACTAATGGCGAGAAGATAGCCAGAAGTAGTACTGGTTATCGTCCCATGGGTACTTGGCCTGGTGGGTGCTATACAGCCCCGGGCGTTAAAGCCCGGGGCTTGATGCTAGAAGGAATCATCTGCCTGCGGATCGACCCAGCCTCCCAGGTCTTTCCAGCGATTCACGATATTGCAGAAGAGCTCCGCAGTCTTTTGGGTGTCATACAGCG
>JAJUGC010000199.1 GCA_029268325.1 Gammaproteobacteria bacterium
GAAACTGGGCACTTTTGGTCAAGGCCCCGAGCCCCACCAGGAGCAGCACCGCCAGGTACCAGTCATGGTTACGAATCAGATCCCCGGAAGCCAGCACCACATCCAGATCATAGCTGCCGACGATATTGCCAATCAGCAACACACCGGCCAGCAAACACAGGCCGCCAGCACCGGTGATGGTAAAGGCCATGCGTGCGCCCCGGCGCGCATCCAGCCGGTGGTGCCAGTAGCCGATCAACAGGAAGGAGGTGACACTGGTCAGCTCCCAGAAAACCACCAGCTGAATCAGGTTGCCCGACAGCACCACGCCCAGCATGGAGGCCATAAAGGCAAGCAAGAAGGAAAAAAACCGGGGTACGGGATCTTCCGGCGACATGTAGTAGCGGGCATAGAGCACCACCAGAAAGCCGATGCCCATTACCAACATGACGAAGATCCACGCCAACGCATCCAGGCGCAGAACAAAGTTCAGCCCATACTCAGGAAGCCAGGCAAACTCATAGCGCAGAACCTGCCCGTCACTGATGGACGGATATAGCCAGGCTGCCAACACTAAGCCCGTCAAAGATACCAAGCCGGCTAGCCAGGCCTCCCGGTTACGGGCGGTTGCCGGCAAACAGGCCGCTATCAGACTACCAATGAACGGAAGGAGTATGAACGTCAGCAGCATAGGCTCCGCAACATAATGGAAATCCTCTGGTGATATTTGACGGGGGATGCCCGACCGTGGGCACAGCTTTTTATTCTGGCATAAATTATGCTGAAAAATAAATTGTCATTTTTTCAGTACTTATCCCTAGCCGTATCGTGATAAGTCCTGATTTCGTGATAAACAGCCTCCACTTACAATCACTACAGCACTGGCAGCAGCCCAGTGCAGCGAACGCATCCCATGCGTTCCGTCCTTTCCCGTAATCCCATTTTTCGTCCACAACTCATGGCCGGTATGTATATGAAGAATTCAACGCGTCCCACGTTTTGGGTCAGTTTCGCCATGTTTGTCGGCGTTATGGGTACGGCCCTTGCGAGCCCACTTTACCCGCTGTACCACGACGCCTGGCAACTACAGCCTAGCCATATTACTGGCGTGTATGTCGCCTATATGGTCGGGGTGCTCATCAGTCTACTGTTTTTGACTCGCTTGACGGATAGGGTCGGCTTTATGCCCATGCTGCGCGCCGGGCTCGTCATGGTCACCCTGGGGGTTGGCTTGTCCGCCGCGGCCTGGGACTTGAACAGCCTTGCGGTGAGCCGACTGCTGATTGGCATGGCCTCTGGGCTGATTACCACCTCTGCGGCCGTCGGTCTCATTAGCCTGAATCAACACAGGGATCCCCAGCTGATTTCGGCGATCACCAGCCTTGCCATGGCCTGCGGCTTTGGTGCGGGCCCCCTGGTGGGTGGGCTGATGGCCCAGTGGGCCCCTGCCCCGCTCATCACAACCTATATTCCCAGCCTGCTACTGGGAATCATGGCCGCCGTCGGCTTATTTCGCCTCAGCCTGTCGGAGGCATGGCCGGAGCGGGCACCACTGGACCTGCGCGTCTTCATGCCGCGGATTGCCCTGCCGCCGGTAGAAGTGCGCCAGCCCTTCTGGCTGGCGAGCGTGGGCGCCTTCAGTACCTTTGCCGTCTTTGGCCTGTACGCTTCCCTGGCCCCCAGCTTTATGGAGCAGATGCTGCCCTGGAACGGACCTGCGATCAGTGGCACCTTTATCGCCCTGATCCTGATGCTGTCAGCTGCGTCCCAGTGGTTTGCCCGGGGGCTACGCCCTTTGCACCTGGTGTTCTGTGCCATGATGTCACTGGGCATGAGCTGCCTGCTGTTGTTGGGAACGACTGCCACCAACTCACCTTGGCTGTTTTTGCTCAGCGTGCTGACAACCGCCCTGGGCCATGGCCTGGGCAACCTGTCGGGGGTGGCGATCGTCAACCGGGTCAGTACGGGCCAAACCCGGGCTTCGCTCTTTTCATCCTATCTGGTTGTCGGTTACATGGGCTCGATCCTGCCCATTCTGGCCGTTGGCTGGATTGCCGACCACTATGGCCTGACGATAGCTATTGAAGTGTTCTGTCTGGTCCTGGCCACGTTAACCTTCAGCTTGGCAGCTGGTGCCCGCCGGGCGCGTCGCAAGTTTCAACCCCAAACAGTGCCTGCCTGATTCAGGCAAGCCGCCTTGTCGGGCTCTAGCCTTGATCCCGGTTCAAGGCCCGCAACAGGTCCATGGGCAAAGGAAATACAATGGTGTTGGATTTGTCTCCCGCGATTTCGGTCAATGTGGAGAGATAACGTAACTGGATCGCTTGGGGCTGTTGTGCCAGGATACGGGCGGCTTCCTGGAGTTTCTGGGAAGCCTCCAATTCGCCGGTGGCATGAATGACCTTGGCCCGCCGCATCCGTTCCGCTTCGGCCTGGCGGGCAATGGCCCGAACCATCTGTTGGTCCAGGTCCACATGCTTGAGCTCCACATTGGCGACTTTTACTCCCCAGGCCTCGGTTTGCACATCCAAAATCCGCTGGATATCGTTATTCAGGGTCTCCCGTTCGGACAGCATCTCATCCAGCTCATGCTGGCCCAACACCGAACGCAAAGTCGTCTGGGCCAACTGGCTAGTGGCCTCCTGATAGTTTTCCACGTTGATGACGGCCTTCTGGGCATCCACCACCCGGTAATAGACCACGGCATTGACCTTGACCGAAACGTTATCCTTGGAGATCACATCCTGGGTGGGCACATCCATGACCACCATGCGCAGGTCAATCCGCACCATTTGCTGCACCACAGGGATCACCAGGATCAAGCCGGGCCCTTTGACCTTGTGGAACCGCCCCAGCATAAAAATCACCGCCCGCTGGTATTCACGAATCACCCGAAACGCCGATGCCAGCAACATAATCAGCAGCAACAAGACTACAGATGTCGCATAACTCATGGTTCTGCCTCCACATGTAAGGTCAATCCCCGCACTGCGATAATGCGTACCCGCTCACCCTGACGCACAGGGCGAGGACTGTAGGCCCGCCAGATTTCTCCTTGGGCAATCACGCGCCCTTCGCCCTCAAAATCCTCTACCGCCTCCGCCAAGGTACCCAGCATGGCCTCGGTGCCGCTGACCACGGGCGAGCGCCGTGCCTTGTATATCATTCCCAGCAAGATACAGAGCACCAACACCGAGGTGATGGTCACTCCCAGGATGATGGGCCAGGCAATCTGAAATGCAGGCAGGGAGGTATCCATCAACAGTACCGAGCCAATGGCAAAGGCAATGGCCCCACCGATCCCCAGTACGCCGAAGCTGGGAGCAAAAGCTTCCGCCACCATCAGGGCGATCCCAATCCCTACCAGGCCCAACCCCACATAGCTGATGGGGAGCATCTGCAATGAATAGAGGGCCAGCAGCAGGCAAATCCCTCCCAGAATGCCGGGAAAGCCCATGCCCGGGTTGTAGAACTCCAGAATCAGGCCATAGATGCCAATCAACAGCAGAATGTAGGCAATACTCGGATCGGTAATGATGGCCAGGAACTGGTTGCGCCAGTCGGGCTCGACCCGGTTCACCTGATAGATTTGCAGCGCCAGGGTCCGTTCGCCTCCTGCCACCTCCACCCGCTGCCCATCCAGTTGCGCGAGTAAATCTTCCAGATCGGTGGCCACCAGGTTGATCACCTGTAACTTCAGGGCCTCCCTGGCATCCACATTTGCCGCCTGACGCACTGCGGCTTCCGCCCAATCGGCGTTGCGGCCCCGCAGTTCCGCCAGACCCCGGATATAAGCCACTGCATCATTGATCTGCTTGCGCTCCATGGTCGAAAGCCGCTCTTCTGGCGTCTGGGGCGACTCAGGTTGATCCGGAGCGGGTTGAGGGGTAGGTGTTTGAGGGGGCCCACCGATTTCCACTGGGGTAGCCGAGCCCAGGTTGGTCGCCGGTGCCATGGCGGCAATGTGAGAAGCATAGAGAATGTAGGTGCCGGCACTTGCTGCCCGCGCTCCCTGGGGGTGGACATAGGTAACGACCGGCACCGGCGAGGCCAGAATCCCCTGAATGATGACGCGCATGGACTTATCCAGACCGCCCGGCGTATCCAGCAGAATCACCAGCAAGTCGGCAGAAGCCCGGGCCGCCTCCTCCAGGGTCCGACCGATCAAGTCCGCCGTCGCCGGGCTGATCGCCCCTTGCACCTCCAATGTCCAGACCTTGGCAGCTGCCTGGTGCTCTGTGCCACCCTGGGGCTGGGCGAGCAGTCCCGTCGGCCAGACGAGCATCACCCAGGCCAGGGCCCGCAGCCAGGCGGTCAGTCTGACTCCCATCGTGACCTCCTGAACCCATCCTTATCTTCCCTGGCAGCTTGTCGTGCGCTGCTATTGAACATCCTGGGGATCAGGTTGGCGCATTTCCTCCGGATCTTCAGCGCCGGGCAGATAGGAATCCTCTTCCGCCGCCTCATTACCGTCCTCCGGTTGTTCGGCTTCCTGATCGGTCCTGGGATCCGTATCCATGGCGGGCGCAATAATATCCCGCTCCTGATCTTGATCGGTCATTTCCTGATTTTTGATACCGCGCTCCATTGGTTCCGGAGCCCGTTCATTTTGTTCATCGGAACAGCCTCCCAGCATCAGCAGCCCAGTCGCCAGAACCATCGCGGCCCAGATTCCTTGTCTCATGGCTTGCTCCTTTCAGATTGAACTCCCTATAACCTAATGAACCCTATGCCAATGCAGAAGCCAGAGCGCCCCGCTTACCACTGACCCAAATGCACAACCCGCCCTGGCGCGACGGCCAAGTCCTTTGCCCGATCAGCATGCCATGATGAAGAAACAGGTTATCCCGGCTGCAGAGCTCAAGCCTCTTGCACGGTAACAACAGGGTTTTCTTATGACTCGTCCAATTATCCTGTTCTGGTTATTGCTGGTATTCAGTCCCATGATTCAAGCTCAAAAGATTGCTGGCATCGAAATGCCGGCACAGCTTCCCACCATCGACATTCCCTTGCACCTAAACGGCGCCGGCGCCCGGGTGGAGTGGTTTGTGGACGTCTATGCCGCGGGGCTTTACCTGCAAGAAGCCCAGCACGACGCCCAACGCATCCTGGCGGCAGACGAGCCGATGGCGATTCGCATGCACATCCTGACCGATCTGCTGACCAGCA
>JAJUGC010000200.1 GCA_029268325.1 Gammaproteobacteria bacterium
GATGTCCCGAAATTAGGCCTGGGGCCTCATGTGCGGGAACAGAATCACATCCCGGATTGAGGGCGAGTCGGTAAACAGCATCACCAAGCGGTCAATGCCGATGCCCTCCCCGGCCGTGGGCGGCATGCCGTGCTCCAGGGCAATGATATAGTCTTCGTCATAGTGCATCGCCTCGTCGTCACCGGCCTCTTTCTCCGCCACCTGTTTGCGGAAACGCTCCGCCTGGTCTTCCGGGTCGTTCAACTCGGAGAAGCCGTTGGCGATCTCACGCCCGCCCACGAAGAACTCGAAGCGGTCAGTGACGAAGGGATCATTGTCGTTGAGCCGCGCCAGGGGCGACACCTCAGTGGGATAGGCGGTGATAAAGGTGGGCTGCCGCAGGCGGTGTTCCACCGTCTTCTCGAAGATCTCGATCTGGACCTTGCCCAGGCCCCAGGAATCCTTCAGGGGAATATTCAGGCTTTCGGCCACCTTGCGGGCCCCTTCCAGATTATTCAACTGATCGGCAGTAATGTCCGGGTTGAAGTGCAAAATGGAATCAAACACTGTCATCCGGGCAAAGGGCTTGCCGAAATCATAGGTCTCGCCCTGATACTGGACTTCCATGGTTCCCAGAATATCCTGGGCCAGGGTACGCAACATGTCTTCGGTCAGATCCATCAGATCTTCATAGTTGGCGTAAGCCTGGTAAAACTCCAGCATGGTGAACTCAGGGTTGTGCCGGGTCGACAGCCCTTCATTGCGGAAGTTGCGGTTGATTTCGAAGACCCGCTCAAAGCCGCCCACCACCAGACGCTTGAGATACAGCTCTGGAGCGATCCGCAGGTACATTTCGATATCCAGGGAGTTGTGGTAGGTCACGAAAGGACGTGCCGTGGCGCCACCGGGAATCACCTGCAGCATGGGGGTTTCGGCTTCGATAAAGTCCCGCTCGCTGAGGTAGCGGCGGATACCTTCTACCAGCTTGGCCCGAATACGGAAGGTTCTGCGGGTTTCTTCGTTGACGATCAAATCCACATAGCGCCGGCGATACTTCATCTCGGTGTCAGACAAGCCCTTGAACTTGTCCGGCAACGGACGCAGGGCCTTGGTCAGTAGGCGGGGAGACTCCATATCCACATAGAGGTCACCCTTGCCGGATTTGTGCAGCACGCCTTCCGCGCCGACGATATCGCCCAGGTCCCAGCCTTTGACAGACTCCAGTTGTTCCGGTGCCAGCGCCTTGCGGTTCACGTACAGCTGGATCCGGCCGGTCATGTCCTGGATCACAATGAATGCCCCCCGGTTCAGCATAACCCGGCCGGCAACGCTAACCCGCACACCCAATTCTTCCAGCTCTTCCTTGCTCTTGTCGCCGTAACGGGCCTGCAGGTCGGCACAGTAGTTCTCGCGACGGAAGTCGTTCGGGAAGGCATTGCCCTGCTCGCGCAACTTCTTGAGTTTACTACGCCGTTCCGCGATCAGTTTATTCTCGTCTTGGGGCTGAAGGTCTTGGTTGTCTGACACCTTTATTCCTCGTTGAGCTAGTGAAACGTCTTCCGGCAAGGCTGCTTAGAGCCCCTGCTTCAGGCTCGCTTCAATGAATTCGTCAATATCGCCGTCCAGCACGGCACCGCAGTTAGAAGTTTCCACACCGGTTCGTAGGTCTTTGATCCGGGATTGGTCCAGCACATAGGAGCGGATCTGGTGCCCCCAGCCGATATCGGACTTGGAGTCTTCCACGGCCTGCGCCGCGGAACTGCGCTTTTGCAGCTCCAACTCATACAGCTTCGCACGAAGCTGCTTCATGGCCGCGTCCTTGTTCTTGTGCTGGGAACGATCGCTCTGACACTGAACCACCAGGCCCGTTGGCATGTGGGTAATCCGCACCGCCGACTCGGTCCGGTTCACGTGCTGGCCGCCCGCACCGGAGGCCCGATACACGTCGATCCGCAAATCGGCGGGGTTGATATCAATATCAATGTTGTCGTCCACTTCCGGGGAGACAAACACGGAGGTAAAAGAGGTATGGCGCCGGTTGCCGGAGTCGAAGGGCGACTTGCGTACCAGCCGATGAATGCCGGTCTCGGTACGCAGCCAGCCATAGGCATACTCGCCTTGGATGTGAATGGTGGCGCTCTTGATCCCCGCCACATCCCCTTCGGAGACTTCCATCAGCTCGCACTTGAAGCCGCGCCGCTCGCCCCAGCGCAGATACATCCGCAGCAAAATGTTGGCCCAGTCCTGGGCTTCGGTGCCGCCAGAGCCTGCCTGGATATCCAGATAGGCATTGTTGGCATCCATTTCACCGGAAAACATGCGGCGGAATTCGAGCTCTTCCAACTCCCGGTTCAGGCGGTCAAGCTCTTCACGGACTGCCTCGACGGTATCCGCATCCTGCTCTTCAACGGCCATGTCCAGCAGCTCGCGGGCATCGGCCAAGCCCTTGTCCAGGGTCTCGATGGTGTTCACCACCCCGGCCAGGGACACCCGCTCACGCCCCAGCTCCTGTGCCCGTTCCGGGTTGTCCCAGACCTTTGGGTCTTCCAGCTCCCGTTCTACTTCAACCAGGCGCTCTTTCCGGGTATCGAAGTCAAAGATACCCCCTAAGGACATCGGTCCGAGCCTGCATATCCTTGATGGCCTGAACGATTGGATTCACTTCGAGCATGAGACGAGTACCCCGATAAAAATCTTGGTGAATGGCTTTTAAAAATGGGGCTGTATTTTACCTGAACGTGGCTTTGGAATACATGCCCCGCACGCAGCGCTTCACAAGCGCTGCGTTATTTCCATGGGATGGAGCATCCAGCGACCAGATAGACTTACAAGGAATAGCCTGCCCACCTTCCCGCTATACAGGAAGCCAAAGGCTAACAGGCTTCCAGGTAGTCCACCAGCAACTGCAGGCTTTGCTTGCCCCGGTAGAGGTTGATATCCAGCTTGTAGGCCAGGCGCACCCGGCGGGTTTCACGAGGCCATTGGCGGGTATCCACATTAAAGGCAATACCGTCGAGATACTGGCCGGAACCCGGCTCCCGCAGCACCATCTTCAGGTGGCGGCCGCCTACTATGCGCTGCTCGATCAAGTCAAACTCCCCATCAAACAACGGCTCCGGAAAGTGCTGCCCCCAAGGCGCCGCGTCCCGGATCAGTTGTGCCGTTTCCAGGCTGAACTCCTCTGCCCGCAGCGGCCCGTCGGTGACGATGCTGGCATTCAAGTCCTCTTCATTAAGCAGTGTCTTGACCGTCTCATCAAAGGCGCGGGCAAACTCGTCGAACCTCTCCCGTGCCAAGGTCATGCCGGCCGCCATGGCGTGACCGCCAAACTTCACCAGCAATCCCGGATAGCGCTTGGACACCACGTCCAAGGCATCCCGCATGTGAAGGCCGGGAATCGAGCGGGCCGAGCCCTTGATGAGTTCCTCATCACTGGGCGCAAAGGTAATTACCGGCCGATGCAGCCGTTCTTTGATCCGGGACGCCAGAATGCCAATCACGCCCTGATGCCAGTTCTCGTCAAATAGACAAATTCCCCACGGCAGGTCGCCACCTTCCCGCAGGTGCAAGGAGTTCAGGGCCAGCATTGCCTGCTCCTGCATTTCCGACTCGATCAGCTTGCGGGACTGGTTGAACTCATCCAGCTGCAAGGCTAGGTCACGGGCCATGTGAGGGCTGTCGGTGAGCAGGCACTCAATGCCGATGGACATATCTTCCAATCGCCCGGCGGCATTCAGCCGGGGCGCGATGGCAAAGCCCAAATCCGCAGCCACCAGGCTCTGGCGGCGGCGGTTGGACACATCGATCAAGGCCTGGATGCCCGGACGGGTACGCCCGGCCCGGATGCGCATCAGCCCTTGCTGTACCAGAATCCGGTTATTGTGATCCAGCGGCACCACATCGGCGACGGTGCCCAAGGCCACGATATCCAACAGATCCGCCAGGTTGGGCTCGGGAATCCGGCGGGTGGCGAACCAGTTACGGGTGCGCAGCTCCCGCCGTACTGCAGTCAGCACATAGAAAATGACCCCAACACCTGCCAGGTTCTTGCTGGGGAAAACACAGCCGGGAGCATTGGGATTAACGATAGCATCAGCCTGGGGCAGTTCCGCACCGGGCAAGTGATGGTCGGTAACAATAACCCGCATCCCGGCCTGGCGGGCAGCCGCCACGCCTTCCACGCTGGAGATGCCGTTGTCGACCGTCACCAGGACATCCGGCGACATGCCTTTGGCCACTTCGACAATCTCCGGCGACAGGCCATAGCCGTAGTCGAACCGGTTGGGCACCAGAAAGTCCACATGCCGCGCCCCCATCGCCCGCAATCCGAGAATGCCAACCGCGGTACTGGTGGCCCCATCCGCATCAAAGTCGCCCACGATGAGAATACGCTGACCTTCCATCACCGCATCGGCCAGATAACGGGCGGCCAGATCCACCTGCTGGAGCTGGTCCACGGACTGGAGTCGCTTCAGGGAGTGGTCGATCAGTTCTTCGCGGGTAATCCCGCGAGCACGAAAAATTCGACGCAGCAAATCCGGCAGATCGGCAGAGTTCAAGGAATCTGTCTGTGGCAGGGGGCGTCGAACGATAGCCTTTTTCATACAGCGCTCAGCCAGGCTCCGTCAGCTTGCAGAAAAACAGGAGCCCGGAGAGAGTCTCTCCGGGCAGAAGAACATTCACCGGGTCGGAACGGTCGCTTAGCGACCCTGGATGCCCCGGCTACGAACAGCGGCGTGGATCGCCCCCAAATCATTGGGCACCACCTGGTAGGCTTCCTGGCGCTCAAACAGATCCGCCAGATGGGGCGGCAGCTCGGGCTGGATACCAATACTGGCCTTCTCCACCGCCTCCGGAAACTTCACCGGGTGCGCGGTGGCCAGGGTGACCATGGGGATGCTGGCATCACGACGGCATTCACGGGCCGCCTTGACGCCAATGGCAGTGTGGGGATCCAGGACTTCTTCTGTTTCCTCGAACACCTGGCGGATCGTGGCGCAGGTCAGCTCGTCATCCACGGCATAGCTGTCGAACAGCTTGCGGGCCTCGGCCAAGCGCTGGGGCTCGATGCTCACCGGCCCCTGGTTGAAGCGTGCCATGAGATCACTGATAGCCGCACCGTCACGACCGTGCAGATCGAACAGCAGGCGCTCGAA
>JAJUGC010000201.1 GCA_029268325.1 Gammaproteobacteria bacterium
CTTTTACCACTTGACCGTCACTGATTCACGCAAGGCCCGCGACGGTCGTTTTATCGAGCGCGTTGGTTACTTCAACCCCGTCGCCCGTGGTCAGGAAGTGCGCCTGCACGTAAACCAGGAGCGCGTGAACTACTGGCTGGGTACTGGTGCCCAGATGTCTGAGCGTGTTCAGCAGCTGCTGAAAAGTCAAGCCGCTCAAACTGCTTAAGGTTTAGTCGGATAGGTAAGCTGGAACCAATGATGAGTGACAGTGCGTCGAAGCGTTCGGTAGTCGGTAAGGTTACCTCGACGTACGGAGTCAAAGGTTGGGTCAAAGTGCTTTCCTATACGGAGCCCAGGGAAAATTTGCTGAACTATCGGCAGGTGACCTGGGTGTCAGAGACAGGGCAGCGAGAGCTTGAGGTTGAGGCCGGCAAACAGCATGGCAAGGGCCTGATTCTCAAGTTCAAGGGCTTTGAGACTCCGGAAGCCGTGCGCGTGCTTTGCGGCGGGTTGATGGAAGTGGCCGTGGAGCAATTTCCAGCGCTGGCTGAAGGTGAGTATTACTGGCACCAGCTGGAAGGCTTGAAGGTGATGACAACGGCCGGGCAGTTGCTGGGCGTGGTGGATCACCTGATGGAAACCGGCGCCAACGATGTGCTGGTGGTGCGTGCCACGCCGGATAGCATTGACCAGCAGGAGCGCTTGATCCCCTATTTGCCGGATCAGGTGATCCAAAAGGTCGATTTGGAGGCCGGTTGCCTGACGGTCGACTGGGAACCGGAGTTTTAGGCGGTGTGGATTGGCGCCGTCAGCCTGTTTCCTGAAATGTTTCGTGCCGTCTCCGAAGTCGGGGTAACGGGAAAAGCATTTCAAAAGGGACTGGCTTCGCTGAAGTGCTGGAATCCCCGGGATTTCACCCATGATCGGCATCGCACCGTGGATGACCGCCCATACGGCGGAGGCCCCGGGATGCTGATGAAGGTGCAGCCCCTGCGGGATGCGATCCGGGCTGCCAAGGCCGAGGCCGGGCCGGATGTCAGAGTGTTGTATATGTCTCCGCAAGGGCGCCGGGTTGACCAGGCTGCATTGCGGGAACTGGCCCAGCGCCAAAGTTTGATCTTTGTGTGTGGGCGCTACGAAGGAATTGATGAGCGAATCATCGAAACCGAAGTAGATGAGGAATGGTCCCTGGGTGACTTCGTGTTAACCGGGGGCGAGTTGGCGGCCATGGTCATGATTGACGGCTTGCTCCGGTTTATACCAGGGGTGCTTGGTCATGAACTGTCTGCCGAACAGGATTCCTTCGAATCCGGGCTGTTGGATTGTCCTCATTACACCCGCCCAGAAGATTTCGAAGGCCGGTTGGTCCCATCGGTGTTGTTGCAGGGGCACCATGAACAGGTTCGACGCTGGCGCTTGAAACAATCGCTGGGGCGTACTTGGCTGAGGCGGCCGGATCTCCTGGCCAAGTCTGAGTTAAGCCAAGAGCAGCAAGAGCTGTTGGCGGAGTTTATTCGGGAGCATGAGGCGTCAGGCCCATAATTTCGTTAGACGGTTTGAAGTTTTAGGAGCGAGCGATGAGCAGCAAGAACAGCATTATCAGTCAGATTGAAGCTGAACAAATGACCAAAGAAATCCCGGAGTTTGGCGCCGGCGATACGGTTGTGGTTCAAGTAAAAGTTACCGAAGGTCAGCGTGAGCGTTTGCAGGCCTTTGAGGGTGTTGTCATCGGTCGCCGTAACCGTGGCATGAACTCTTCCTTCACCGTACGTAAGATTTCTTACGGTGTGGGCGTTGAGCGTACCTTCCAAACGTTCAGCAAGCAGATTGAATCTATCCAGGTGAAGCGTCGTGGCGATGTGCGCAAAGCCAAGCTGTATCACCTGCGCGAGCTCAGCGGTAAGGCAGCTCGTATTAAGGAAAAACTGTCTTAATCGCAGTTTTGTGATAAAAACGGGTAGCTCAGGCTACCCGTTTTTGTTTGTGGGGAACTTTGTTTGTGGAGAGCAAAACCCAGCTGGGTAAGGCGTGGTAGCCCCGGGTCGTTTGTGGTGCGCTAGCGCTAGCGTTGAGGGGTTAAGGTGAGTGAGGCAAGGCGTCAGGTGAATCCCTCAGAGGATCAGGATCTGGCTCTGGTGGAGCGCTTTTTGGATGCGCTTTGGATGGAGAGCGGCCTGAGCGACAACACCCTGGCCTCCTACCGCCGTGACCTGTTTGCCCTGGTGGCCTGGCTGCACAAGCAAGGGCTGTCGCTTCTTGCTCTTGAACGCTCCCAGCTCCTGGATTATCTCGCCTTTCGCCTGAGGGAAGGGTATAAGCCTGCTTCCACTGCACGCTTTTTGTCCTGTGCCCGCCGGTTTTATCGGTATCTGATGCGGGAGTCCCTGATTAGCATCGACCCCACCTTGCGGGTGGATAACCCAAAGCGCAGCAGGCGTTTGCCTGATACGCTCACAGAATCTGAAGTCGAAGCCTTACTGGCGGCGCCCGAGGTGAGTGATGTGATCGGGCTGCGGGATCGGGCCATGTTGGAGATTCTCTATGCCTGCGGGCTTCGGGTCTCCGAGTTGGTGGGGCTACGGCTGCACCAGATCAACCTGCAGCAGGGCGTGGTGCGGGTGGTGGGAAAAGGCAATAAGGAGCGGCTGGTGCCATTAGGCGAGGAGGCCATGGACTGGTTGCTGCGCTATGTGAAAGATGCCCGTCCTGCGTTGGTGGAGGGAAACCAGACAGACGTAGTGTTTCCCAGTAACCGGGGCCAAATGATGACGCGCCAGACGTTCTGGCACCGAATCAAGCTCCATGCCGCCAATGCAGGCATCCATAAGCACTTGTCTCCCCATACCCTGCGTCATGCTTTTGCGACCCATTTGCTGAACCATGGGGCCGACTTGCGGGTCGTGCAGTTGCTGCTGGGGCATAGTGACCTTTCCACAACCCAGATTTATACCCATGTGGCCCAGGTGCGGCTACAGGCTGTCTACCAGGCGCATCATCCCCGAGGCTAGTTCCGGATTTGCGCTGTTGTGCCTGGAGTGGTCGGGACTTTTCATGTAGGTTAGGCGCCTATCGTGTATTGCTTGTTAAATGGATATGGATTGATGAAACTGCGCGTCATGGTTTTGGGGCTTGGGATCTGTCTGGGGACAGTGGCCTGTGCTGACACCATCGGTGATCAGGAGGCGAATGGTAGCCAGGAGGCGAAGATCCGGCAGAGTCTGGAGCGTTCTCTTCCGAATGTTGAAATCATGTCGGTCGAGCCGGCAGGTGCCTCCGGGCTCTATGAGGTACGTACCAACTATCGCGAAATCTTGTATGTCTCCGAAGACGGAGAGCACTTCTTGGTGGGTGATCTGTATCGTTTCAGCCCCCAAGGAGTGCAGAACCTGACCGAAACTGCCCGTAACAAGGAGCGGGCGGCCCTCCTGGCCAAGATCCCGGAATCGGATATGGTGGTGTTCAAGCCCCGGCAAACCAAGGCAAGTATCACCGTTTTCACCGACGTTGACTGTGGCTATTGCCGCAAACTGCATCTGGATGTGCCCCAAATGAACGAGTTGGGCATCCAGGTGAATTACGTGGGCTATCCGCGCGCCGGCATCGGTAGCGGTTCCCACCAGAAGCTGGTGTCCGTCTGGTGTGCGGAAGATCGCCAGCAAGCGATGACGGCTGCCAAGCGCGGCCAGGCAGTCCCATCGAAAAACTGCAGCAACCCGGTTGCGGCCCACTATCAGCTGGGCAATGCCCTTCGGATTTCCGGTACACCGGCTATTATTCTGGAAAGTGGCGAGCTGATTCCGGGCTATGTGCCGGTCAAGGACCTGGCCACGCATTTGGGGTTGCTGAATTAGACCTAAGCGCTTGCGCTGGGCAGGGCTGCTCCTGTCCACGGAGGCGTATTGGTTCGGGTCTAGTGGCCAGCTTGGTTGGGTAAGCTCGATTGCCGGTGTCCAGGAGATGCCGCCGGCGCGAATTTGGCCTCGGTAAAGCGGGGCGATTCAGTTACAATAGCGGATTATTTTAACGGCGGAGCCGTATCTAACGCATCGCAAGCAGGGGAGTCATAATCTTGAATCCAGTCAGAATTGGCATTTGTGGTCTTGGAACCGTAGGCGGGGGTACTTTTAACGTTCTGCAGCGCAATGCGGAACAGATTGCTGCTCGCGCTGGACGTCCCATTGTGGTGACAATGGTGGCGGCTCGCCAGCTTAACCCTGCCTGTGAACTGGGTTCTACCCGAGTGACAACAGATATTTTTGAGGTGGCTGAAGACCCGGAAGTCGATGTGGTCGTGGAATTGATCGGCGGCTACGATGTGGCCCGGGAACTGACCCTCAAGGCTATTGCCAATGGCAAGCACGTGGTCACGGCCAACAAGGCCATGATTGCCGTCCATGGCAACGAGATCTTCCAGGCAGCGGCCCAAAAAGGCGTAAGTGTTGGCTTTGAGGCGTCTGTAGCTGGTGGTATTCCCATTATCAAGGCCCTGCGTGAGGGCTTGGCCGCCAACGAAGTAAGCTGGCTGGCCGGTATCATCAACGGTACGAGCAACTTCATCCTGACCGAAATGCGCGAAAAAGGGCGCGAGTTCGCGGATGTGCTCAAGGAAGCCCAGGCGCTGGGCTACGCGGAGGCGGATCCCACCTTTGACGTGGAGGGCATCGACGCAGCCCACAAGCTGACGATTCTGGCTTCCGTGGCCTTTGGTATCCCACTGCAGTTTGACAAGGCTTTCACCGAAGGAATCAGCCAATTGAGCCCCAGCGACGTGGCATATGCCGAGGAATTGGGTTACCGGGTCAAGCACCTAGGGATTGCCCGTCGCCTGGAGCAGGGGATCGAGCTGCGCGTCCACCCGACCCTGGTGCCTGAGTCCCAGTTGATTGCCAAGGTCGACGGCGTGATGAATGCGGTCATGGTGGAAGGCGATGCTGTTGGCCAGACCCTGTTCTATGGCAGTGGCGCCGGTTCGGAGCCGACTGCTTCGGCGGTTGTGGCAGATATTATCGACGTGGCTCGCGCCCTGCATGAGGGAACTTCCGTGGCGGTGCCTTTCCTGGGTGTAAGCCAGGACCGTCTGAACGACCACCAGGTCCTGCCGGTGGAGGAAGTGACCTCGGCATACTACCTGCGTATTCTGGCCCAGGACCGTC
>JAJUGC010000202.1 GCA_029268325.1 Gammaproteobacteria bacterium
ACCCAACATGCTGCTAAACGCCCTCCGCTACCGGGTCGGACTGCCGGTTGTCGCAGGCTATAGCCTGTATGACATGGCCGATGACACCGCCAGCTTGCTCGATGCCCTGGGCATCTTCCGGGCCCATGTCGTCGGGGTCTCCATGGGGGGCATGATTGGCCAGACCCTGGCAGCCCGCCACCCGGACCGGGTCCTGTCCCTGACCTCCATTATGTCGTCTACCGGCGCACGCAACCTGCCCGGGCCGACCGTGGAAGCAACCCTCGCCTTGCTTAGCAGGCCCCGGAAAAATGACCTGCAATCCCTGATTGAACACCAGGTCAAGGTATTCGGCGTCTTCGGCAGCCCTGGCTTCAAGCGGAACGAACAGGAGTTGCGCACCAATATCGAACGGGCCCTGCGCCGCTCCCGCTGTGCCCGCGGGATCATCCGACAGCTCGCCGCCATCATGGCAACCGGCGACCGCTCCCGGGATATGGCTCACATCAAGGCTCCTACCCTGGTGATCCACGGCGACAAAGACCCACTGGTTCCCTTGGCCGCCGGGCGGGATACCGCAGCCAAGATCCCCGGAGCCAAGCTCAAGATCATCGAAGGCATGGGCCACGACATGGCGCCTTGGCCCCTCATGGCCGAAGCCATCCTCGAACACATTCGCCCGATCCGTTAAACCCGTAGCCATGGCCCAGTCTTCCAAGCGCCCAGCTCCGCGCCGCTATGGGGGCAGGAGCGACCAGGAGCGTCGCAATGAACGCCACCGGCGCTTGTTGGAAGCCGGCATCGAAACCTTTGGCAGCCTGGGCTATAGCGCCACCACAACCCGCCGCCTCTGTGCCGAGGCCGGGTTGACCCAGCGTTATTTCTACCAGGCTTTCGATGGCCTGGAGGCCTTATTTGTCGCCGTGGCCAGGCACTTGAGCGAAGAACTCAAGCAACAGATCCTGACAGCCATGATGGCCGCAGAGCCTGAGCCCGAGGCGATGATCCGCTCTTCCCTCGGGGCTTACTTCCATTTCATGGGGGACGATCCCCGCGTGGCACGCATTCTGCTGATCGAAGTGTTCAGCGTCAGCCAGCAAACCGAACTGCTGGCCCGACACTTTATGGATGAGCTGTCTGATCTCCTCCAGGGAATTCTGGAAACCCGTTACCCCGCTCTATTGCGCCAGGGGATCAGCCCTCGTCTGCTCACCACGGGCCTGATTGGCGCCACCCACCATATCGCCCTGCGCTGGATTATGAGCGATTACGCTGAGCCCCTGGAGCAGGTGGTGGAAACCGCCCTGCAAATCTGCCGCAACGCTCTTAATCTCTCCTCCCCGCCCGCTTCCTGACCTTTTCCGAGCGGCTGGACGGAGCAGCAGACAACCGGTTAATGTGAGATCCTGCCGTATTCTTAAGGGAGTGGACTTTGGAGATCACCACATGGAACTGATAAGCCCCCTGCTGAAAGCCAGCCAGCACTTCTTTCGCAACCTGGAGTTAGAGCCGGGCACTGGCCTGGTGCATGCTCTCAAGCGCCGGGGTGGCTACGGCCTACTGAACCGGCTCATCGGGCGTGCCGTTCCTTTCGCGACTCGCAACGGATTCCAGGTCGTGGCCACAGGGCCGGGCTATGTGAAAGCCGCCATTGGCCTGAGGGGCAATACTAACCATATCGGCACCATGTATGCAGGTGCGCTGTTTGTACTGGCGGAAATACCCGGTGGTATTTTATCCTTGCTCGAGTTCGGCACAGATTATGTGCCGATTCTGCGGGAATTGCAGATGACCTATCTCCGAACCGCCCGTTCCGAGGTGACCGTTGAGTTCCGGCTGACGCCCGAGGAAGCGGACAGGATCCGCCGAGAGGTCGAACAGCACGGCAAGGCTCACTTCGAGCTGGAAGGAGAGCTGAGAGACTCCGCCGGCGAACTGGTCGCCCGCTCCCAAGCCCGCTACCAGATCCGTCAACAAGGCTGGCACTGCGGAGCTGAATAGCACCCGGCTTCAGGAGACAACGCCGGTTTGATCAGGCATTGGTTTTATGAGGTCCAGCTAAACCCTGACAGGCAAGCCGAAGGGAACCGCTTGCGCCAACTACTTTTCGAGTCTGGTAATTTATGTTGTCTACCGAACATTCCCTTCGCGCCGACCTGATTCTGCTCGGTGTTACCCTGGCGGCGGCCGCCGGCTGGATTTTCTCCAAGGAAGCCCTGGCAGGTATGCCGCCCCTGCTCTTCATCGGAGTGCGCTTCTTTCTGGCAGGCCTCATTCTGGCCGCCATTGGCTGGCGCTCGTTACGGGTCATGAGTGCCACTGCCTTGAAACAGGTGCTGGGTATCGGAGCGCTGTTCGCGATTTCCATGGCCTTCTGGATCCTGGGCCTGCACCATGGCAGTCACCTGGGAGAAGGTGCCTTCATCACGAGCCTGGGGGTGGTGATGGTTCCGCTGATCGCCAAACTGTTCTTCAAAGATCAGCCACCGCCCACCACCTGGATTGCCTTGCCCATTGCGGTTGTGGGATTTGGCTGTCTCTCCCTCCAGCATGGCTTTCGCGCTGAAGCGGGGCAGTTGTTTTTCCTCACCTCGGCCTTCTTCTTCGCCATCATGTTCAACATCAACTCCCGGGTGGCCAGTCGCATTCCGACCATTACCCTGAGTTCAATCCAGCTGATGGTGGTTGGCGCACTCCTGCTACCGGTCTCTGCGCTGGTTGAGCCCTGGCCCCAGTCCATCAGCCTGCCCATTCTGGGCTGGCTGGCCGCCAGCATCCTGATCGCCACCTGCCTGCGCTTTTTTCTGCAGATCTATGGCCAGAGCCTGACCTCTCCCAGCCATGCGGCGGTGATTATGATGCTAGAGCCGGTCTGGACCGCGTTGCTGGCGGCCTACTGGTTCCGCGAAACCATGAGCGGTATCCAGTTCCTGGGTTGCAGCCTGATTTTCCTGGCGTTAATCATCAACCGCTGGAACTGGATTAGCCGTCTGCTGAGATCACTCCTGGCCCGCCCCTAGAAGCCCTGTTATTGGGGAGTCACTCGCAGCTGATTATCCACATCCCGCACGCCGGGGCATTCTGCGGCAATGTCTTCGGCCCGGTGTTTCATGGGGCGGTTCCAGACTCGCCCAGATAGCCTCACCACGCCGTCCCGAACCTCCACTTCAATATCCGTGGCATCAACGTGGGGGTCTTCCATTAGACGATCGCTGAGGGTTTCCCAGATCCGCTGATCCGACAGCTGATAGTTCTTGGGCCCTTTCCCCCGCTGGCTATCAAAGGGCGATTCATAGCTCTGGTCGCCATAGATGTCGTAATCCGGATTATTGCTGCGCAGGGCCCGGGTGACGCTCTGGTTGTGCTCATCCCGCTCCCAGGAATCCGGACTGGCACCGCGCACCTGGGGCATAAACTGGTCCTCGCCATTACTGGCCCAGTAGTTTTGCCGGTAGGACTCCAACTTTGCCCAGCCCAGGGGATCATCTTCGGGCCGTCGATCTGCGTAGCTGGTTGGCCAATCCTTATCCGGGCGATCCCCCCGGGTCGGCCGCCTCCCTCTCCTTAACTCCTGGTGACTATAGTCTCGCTGGCTCATAGGCCCTCCTGACGCATCCCCAACCGTTTCCCTTCATATAACTAACGCTCGAAGGGCTCCTGTTTCAAACTGTAGTGCCTCCTCAGCTATTGGCCAACCAGGGCTTTCTGGGGCCCCTTTCGGCCCAGCTCGGCCAGCCCGCACAATTGTCCTAAATGACGGACACGCCCGCCATCACCGTCAATGCGCCGGGAAGCCCTGCCCCTTAACATACGCGAGCTTCAGGAAGAGCGATATTGAACAACAAGGTATCAATTGCAACTGACGAGGTGTGCCCATGCCGGTATACAAAGCGCCCTTACGCGACATGAAATTCCTTCTCGATGAGGTGTTCGATTACGAAGCCCATTACAAAACCATCAGCACCGGGGCTAACGCTACACCCGATGTCGTGGACGCTATCCTGTCCGAGTGCGCCAAGCTTTGCGAAGATGTCATCGCCCCCCTGTATCACAAGGCCGATGAAGAAGGCTGCCGCCTGGAAAATGGTGAAGTCAAAACCCCTACCGGGTACAAAGAAGCCTATGCAGAATATGCCGCCGGTGGCTGGCAAGGGCTGTCTCATCCGGAAGAGTACGGCGGCCAGGGCCTGCCGGCTTCACTGGGGCTGATCAAACAGGAAATGCTGGGCACTGCGGACTGGTCATTTGGCATGTATCCCGGGCTCTCCCTGGGCGCCATGAACACCATCCTGCTGCACGGCACCGAAGAGCAGAAGCAAACCTATCTGGTTCCGCTGACGGAAGGCCGCTGGGCCGGTACCATGTGCCTGACCGAACCCCAGTGCGGTACTGACCTGGGCCAGATCAAGACCCGCGCCGTCCCTCAGGCGGATGGCTCCTACAAGCTGACCGGTACCAAGATCTTTATTTCCTCCGGCGACCACGACCTGACCGAGAACATCGTACACATCGTGCTGGCCCGTCTGCCGGATGCCCCCAAAGGCACCCGCGGCATTTCTCTGTTCATCGTACCCAAGTTCCTGCCCAACGATCAGGGTGGTATCGGTGAGCGTAACGGTGTGGTGTGCAGTGCCCTGGAGCAGAAGATGGGCATCAAGGCCTCCGCCACCTGTGTCATGAATTTCGACGACGCCACCGGCTTTTTGATCGGGCCGCCCAACAAGGGCCTGGAGTGCATGTTCACCTTCATGAACACCGCCCGGATCGGTACCGCCCTGCAAGGCGTGGGCTCCGCCGAGCGTTCCTACCAGGGAGCCCTGGCTTATGCCAAGGATCGCCGCTCCATGCGTGCCCTCTCTGGCAAGAAAGAGCCGGATCAAGTGGCCGATGCCATTATCCACCATGCCGACGTACGCCGGATGCTGCTGACCCAGAAGGCGATCGCCGAAGGTGGCCGGGCCATGCTGTACTACGCCGCCCAGGTTGCCGACCACCTGGTCTGCGGCCACCTGGAGAATGACGAGAAGAAGGTCGAAAAAGCCGACGACCAGCTGGGCTTCCTCACCCCCATCCTGAAAGGCTTCCTCACCGAAATGGGTTACGAGGCGGCCAACCTGGGTGTTCAGGTGTTCGGCGGCCATGG
>JAJUGC010000203.1 GCA_029268325.1 Gammaproteobacteria bacterium
AGGGCCGGCGCGGCACATGCACGGTCACCTTGGCCCGGGCAAAGGCTTGGGGCACCTTGAAATTAGGCAACCAACCGCCGTACTCCACCCCTTGGGCGGCGAGCCGTTCCAGCACGCCTTCGGGGTAGCGAACGCCGTGTAGCCGCAGCCGGATACCTAACTGGCGGGCAGGGCTGAACAGAAACTCCTCCAGCTCCTGGGTGCGCTCGTCGTCCCCCCAGTTGCCGATCCAGACCAGCTCGGTGTCTTTTTCAGAGGCGGGCAGAGGGTGAAACATTCGGGTGTCGGCGGCTTCATGCCAGATCCAGGCGGATTGTCCCCACCCGTTGGTACGGTAGACCTCCCGCAGGACTTCGCCAAAGGCCAGTATCCCGTCATAGGCGCTGAGGTTGACCCGGCCCAGGGCACGGGGATCGCTAACCGCCCGGTGATGGGTGTCATGGAACAGCAGCCGGAAATCACTACGCTGGGCGCGCAGCTTGTTCCAGCCGTTGATCAGCCAGTCATCGCTCCATTCGTGGACGATCACCAGGTCGGCTTCGTCGGCCACCTCCTCCAGGTCCAGGTCATCTTGCTGATAGGGAATGCTGGTCAGTTCCGGATAGGCCTGGTGGAACAGTTCGATGGGACCCGGGCCGTGGCGCTCCACCAGATTCCAGCGGCTCCAGGCGTTGACCGGCTCATAGACGGTCACCTCATGGCCCCGGCTGATCAGCTCACTCACAATCCCTCGCAGGAAGTGGGCATTGCCATGATTCCAGTCTGAGACCAGAGAGTGATAAAACATTGCAATATTCACGACCAAACTCCTTGTTGTCCTTATTCCGTATCCTTTGGATTCCGGCCTCGTGCCGGGGTTGGTTCTAAACGGGAGCTGCTCCGGCCCAGGCTGTCCGGGATGGGATGGCAGCCCGGGCCATGATCCGCTGATAGCTCTGCCAGTACTCCGTGGCCATGCGTGCCCTGGAGTATTGCCGGGCCCGTCGCCAGGCCCGCTGTGCCAGCTCCTGGCGTATCTCTGGTTGTTGGGCCAGATCGTTCAACAGGTTTTTTAACGCCTCCGGGTCGTCAGGGTTCACAAAACAGGCCGCATCGCCCCAGATTTCCCGCAGGCTGGGAATATCCCCCAAGACCAGAGTGCAACCACTGCGGGCTGCTTCCAATATGGAGAGACCGAAAGGCTCGTACTTGGCGGGCATTACATAAATGGCTGCCCGGCGCAGTTGCTCGGCCATCTCCCGGGCATCCAAGTGCCCCCGGAATTCCACGGTGGTCAGATCTGTCGTTTCATCGGGCTCACCGGCCAGGATCAGGCTCCAGGACAGGTCCGGTGCCACCTTGGCCAGAGCGGCAATGTTTTTCGCTTCGTCCCAGAGGCGACCGGCGCTGAAGCAGACAGGCTCCTTCTGCCGGCACCATTGTTCCCAAGGCCGCTCTTCGGGGAAGTCGCGCCCGTTGTAGATCACCTGTGCCTGCTGGCAATTGCCATGTTCGGCAAGAAACGCCGCCAGCATGGCCTGGCTAGGTGCCACGACCAGATCTGTCTGCCGACAGCCCTTGGCAACCTGTTGCCGATAGCGGCGCCAGTCCTCATCGGGCGCCGCCTCCCCCTTAACGGCCCGCCACCAGGAGCAGACGCAGGAATGGGCGACCAGCATTACTGGCACCTGCCAGTTCAGATGCCCGTGCCCCAGATCGTTGAGATGGATCAGGTCCGGCTGCAGTTTCGCTTCCAGTTCCAGCAGCCAGTCCCCGGCGCGTGCCACATCACCCCAGGGCTCCGGCATCCAGCACAGGCGATAAGGGCTTTCATGCACCTGCACATGCTCCAGCGCCCCCACTTCAGCCCGCTGCGCCTCGGATAACGGGCGGCCCATGGTGGCCAGGGCAATCTCCACCCCGAAGGTCCGCAGGCCCGTGCAGAGTTCCAGCGTATAAGGCCAGACTCCCCCGAGAGGGTCGGCTGTCATTAGGATCTTCATCGCTGATAGATCAGGTCGATGGTGTGGGCCACGTCCAGAACGCTGGCAATGCGTGCGTCATACCAACTGGCCTGGGCGAGGCGGCGGGTCCAGTCGCAAAGGGCGCGCCCACCCCAGTCATCCGGCGGCTCCGCCAGCACATGGCGGTGGGTGCCCTGATAGCGTTCCACCCGAAAATCGAAGAAAGAGCCGTTAACGTTATAAACCGCGGCTCCACCTTTGGTGCCGTGAATGCGCGCCTCGATGACCGCATCCTGCCCGGCGGAGAGGTTCCAGGAACAGGCCAGGCGCACGTTGGTATCATCGAGCATAAAATCTGCCGTTGCGTAGTCTTCCACCTGGAGGTAGGGTGGCTGCAGGCGCTGGCCCTGGTGGAACAGTTGAGAATGCAGTTGGTGCACCTCGCCGCCGCCCAATAGCCAAAAGGCCAGATCCACCAGGTGAATGCCCAGATCCATCACACAGCCGCCGCCGGAAGACTGCATGTCATAGAACCAGGGCTTGTCTGGCCCATAGGCGTTGTGGAAGACCAGGTCCAGGGCGAAAATTCTTCCCAGCTCACCATTGTCGATGGCATGGCGAATTTGCTGCATGCCATTGAGATGGCGATAGCAGAAGTCCACCGCCAGCAGCCGGTCCGACAGTTGTGCGGCCGCCAACACCCGTTCCACTTCTTCCGTAGTACGGGCCAGGGGTTTTTGGCAGAACACCGCCTTGCCCTGTTCAAGGGCCATGATGGATTGTGCCGCATGGAGGGCACTGGGCGTGGCGATCACCACACCATCCAGGTCGAGCTGGACCAACTCTTCCGGGGAGTCGACGATGCGGGCTTCCGGAGCCAGGGCTGCGGCTTGCTCCGCCTGGTCCGGGGCCGGGTCATAGACCGCCACAAAGCTGGCCAGACTTTCCTGTTGTAATGCCTTCATCCGTAACCGGCCAATCCAGCCGGTGCCCATAAAGCCCAATTTCGGCTTGGATAAATGGTCCGGTTCCTGTCCTTTCGAGCTGGTCTGGCTGCTGGACGTGCTCTTCCGGGCCTGGCTGACCGGTACGGCGCCCTTATCATGGGCGAGGGCCAGGGCAGGGCGGGGGCGGATTTTGCGGGCATGGCTGGCCAGGTTGATTTGAGGAACTCTCATAGCGCCACCCATCCCTTGATAAAGCCTGCAGGACGCTCCTGCATCATGTGGAAGGCGCGATCCAGCTCATCCAGTTGGAAGCGGTGGGTCAGGAGTTCCTGGGGGCGCAGACGGTTTGCCAGCACGGCGGCGATGCCTTCCTTGATGCCCAGGACATAGCGGGACGGGTCACGCTCATGGGCGTTGATGACATCAATGGCGCGCCAGTTCCATTGCTGCATGTTGACCTGGCGCAAGCCGTCTTGATGGTAGCCGCCGATGATGAGCTTGCCGTACTCGGCAACCAGTTCGCTGGCCAGGTCCAGGCCTTGCTGTAGGCCGATAACCTCGATGACTCGCTCACAGCCGCGTTGCCCGGTCAGTTCCCGAACGGCGCTGACCGCACCCCAGAAGTCCTCGGTGGAAAGGGCCGCCTGGGCGCCACTGGCCAAGGCCTGGTCCAGGACACTCTGGCGGCGCGACAGGACGATCACCCGGGCTCCTTCGGATACCGCCAATTGGGTGAGCAACAGGCCCAGAAAGCCGGCGCCGACGATCGCGACGGTCTGGTCTTCGCTGATGTCGCTGCGGCGGAAGATGTTCATGGCGCAGCCAATGGCTTCGCCGGGAAAAGGCTGGTTGTCCAGCTCCGCCGGCAGAGGAACCACCGACTGGGCGGGGGCTACGTCGTACTGGGCAAAGGCGTGTTGGGAGAGCACCGCGACTCGCTGTCCCAGGTGCAGGCCCTGGACGTCCGCGCCGATGGCATCCACATAGCCCCAGCCTTCATGACCGGGATTGCCGGGCTCGATGGGATACTGAAACCAGGGGCGCCCTTCCCAGAGCGGCAGGCTGGAGGCGCATACACCGCAGCCTTCGAGGCGGACGCGCACTTCGCCACGGCCGGGTTGGGGGATCTGTTGTTCGGTGACTGCTATTTTCTGGGGGCTTTCGAGTCGGGCAGCCTGCATCCGGGCAGGACTGGCGACAGGGACAGTTCGTCCCTTCAAGGCAAGGTTGCTTGGGTCCGCCACTTCTGGAAACTCCTTTTTCTTGATTTGGTCGGTCGTTGTTGTTCGGGGTCAGACAGCAGGTTGTTCTTCAGCCAGTGATGGAGTTGGTGGACGCCATCCTGGATGGAGGTCTTGGGAGTCCAGCCCGTCAGCTCGCCAAACCGGCGGGTGTCGGAGACGTAATATTTCTGATCCCCGAGGCGCCAGTCTTGCAGCTGGTAGTCTGGCATCCGGCCGGTCAGAGTGCTGATGAGCTCCAACAGCTCCAGCAGGCTGATGCTATTCGCAGGCCCTCCACCGATATTGAAGGCTTGGCCGGACAATCTGTCGATGTGCTGGTGGGCCACCAGCAGAGCTTCGACCAGATCATCCACGAAGAGAATGTCCCGGACCTGCATGCCGTCACCGTAGAGGGTGATGGGTTCACCCTTGAGGGCGCGGATCAGAAAATGAGCCACCCAGCCTTGGTCCTCGGTGCCGAACTGGTGGGGGCCGTAGATACAGCTCATACGAAACACCGTCGCCGGCAAGTGGTAGGTGCGGGCATAGTCCAGCACATACTGGTCGGCACTGCCCTTGGAGCAACCGTAGGGGCTATGGAAGCTTAGGGGCTGATGTTCGTTGAGCCCTTCCCGTAACTGGCGGCGCCTGGGGACATAGCGCAGGCCTTCCTGGACGAAGCCAATGTCTTCCAGGTTGCCGTACACCTTGTTGGTGGAGGTAAACAGCAGCGAAGGCGGCTGTTGCATCTGGCGCATGGCTTCCAGGATATTGAGGGTGCCCTGCATGTTGACGTAGAAATCCCGCAAGGGGGCCTCGATACTGGTGGTTACCGCCACTTGCGCTGCGAAGTGATAGATTTGGGAAGCCTGGTGCACTGCGTCCCGGATCAGGTGGGTATCGCGGATGTCGGCGATTTCCACCTGGACCCGTTTGCCGTACTTGGCGCACAGCCATTCCAGGTTGCGCTCGACCCCGGAGCGGGACAGGTTGTCGAAAATG
>JAJUGC010000204.1 GCA_029268325.1 Gammaproteobacteria bacterium
AGCGGGCAAAGCCCGCTATTTTTATGGGTATCCCAAACAGTGGCTCAGGAGCTGCGCCGACGGAACAGGGGCAGGGGCTGATCCACGGCTGCCTGATAGGTTTCGGTGAAGCTCCGCAGTCCTTCCAGTGCCTTTTGGGGATCCCGGTCTTCACGTACTACAAAGGCATTAATGCCGCAGCGATGCATGTAAAAGAGCTGGTCTTGCAGCACATCGCCGATGGCCCGCAGTTCGCCTTTGTAGCCATAGCGTTCCCGCAGCAGGCGCGCAGTGGAATAGCCACGGCCATCCCGGAAGCTGGGAAAGTTGATGGCAATGACTTGGAAGCGGTCCAGATGGTCTGCGATCGCTTCTACCTCTTCGTCGCTGTCGATCCAGACTCCCAGGTCGTTGCGTTGGCTCAGCTGATCCGCCTGGGCAAGCCAGACGGACATGGGCACAATCACGTTTTCACCGGTGACGGAGGCGCTGGCGGCATCATCGGGCTTGGGCATCACTACCCAGTTGTCTTCGACGATCTGACCATTCTTAATGAGCTTTGGCATAAACGCGCTCCTTAAAAGGGGTAATACCGATACGGCGATAGGTGTCGATAAAAAGCTCACCCTCAATGCGGTTTTCCACATAAACGGTAAGGATCTTCTCAATCACATCCGGCATTTCCTCCCGCGCAAAGGAGGGTCCGAGAATGTCGCCCAGAGTGGTTTCGTGGCCGGAAGTGCCGCCCAGGGAGACCTGGTACCATTCCTCGCCTTTCTTGTCGACACCCAGAATGCCGATGTTGCCCACGTGGTGATGGCCGCAGGCATTCATACAACCGGAAATGTTCAGGTCCAGTTCGCCCAGGTCCCACAGATAGTCAATATCGTCGAAGCGGGCCTGGATGGCTTCGGCCACCGGAATGGACTTGGCGTTGGCCAGGGAGCAGTAGTCGCCACCCGGGCAGCAGATGATGTCCGTCAGCAGGCCCAGGTTGGGGGTAGCCAGGCCCAGAGCCTTGATTTCCTGCCACAGGTCGAACAGATCCTGCTGGCGGATATCGGCCAGAACTATGTTTTGCTCGTGGGTCACCCGCGCTTCGCCAAAGCTGTAGCGATCGGCCAGCTCTGCGATTTTTTCCAGTTCCTGGTCGTTTATGTTGCCGGGAGCGGTGCCCACTTTTTTCAAGGTCAGCGTCACAATGGCATAGCCCGGCTTTTTGTGGCGGTTCACGTTACGGTGATACCACTTGTTGAAAGCCTTGACGGTTTCCAGCTTGTCGAGCAGGGCGGGAGGGTTGTCCTCGAGAGTTTCATACTCCGGCTCGGTAAAGAACTGGCTGACCCGGGCGACTTCTTCGGGAGTCAGGGTCGTGGGGCCATCTTTGGCATGGGCCCAGTCTTCCTCGACCTTTTGGGCGAAGACTTCGGGCGTCATGGCACGAACCAAGATCTTGATCCGAGCCCTGAACTTGTTGTCACGGCGGCCGTAGCGGTTATAGACCCGCAGAATGCTTTCCAGATAGCTCAGCAGGTGTTTCTCCGGCAGGAATTCACGGATCACTGAGCCGATAACGGGGGTACGGCCAAGACCGCCACCGACGTAGACCCTAAAGCCCAGCTCGCCGGCGTCGTTGCGGACGAGTTGCAGTCCGATATCGTGAACCTGCACGGCAGCCCGGTCGGTTGTGGGAGACGCGTTGACGGCAATTTTGAATTTCCGCGGCAGATAGGCAAATTCCGGGTGGAAGGTTGACCACTGGCGGATGATTTCACAATAGGGGCGCGGATCGGCCACTTCATCGGCAATCACGCCGGCAAACTGGTCGGTAGTGGTGTTTCGGATACAGTTGCCGCTGGTCTGGTTGGCGTGCATCTCGACGCTGGCCAGTTCTGCCAGGCTGTCGGGCACCTGCTCGAGTTTGTGCCAGTTGAACTGGACGTTCTGGCGGGTGGTAAAGTGCACGTAACCGCGGTCGAACTTGCGCGAGATCTCGGCGAGTTTCCGCAACTGGGTGGAGTTGATCATGCCATAGGGAATGGCGATCCGGAACATCGGCGCAAAACGCTGGATGTACAAACCGTTTTGCAGTCGGAGAGGCAAGAACTCTTCCTCTGTCAATTCGCCGGCCAGGTAGCGATCCATCTGACCGCGGAACTGCTGAACCCGCTCATTGAGGATTCTTTGATCTATTTCGTCGTATTTGTACATACCTATCAACCTATTAAACCGCGCTGAGTACTTCGGCTGCCGATGCATGTGTCGGACTGGCCGCGAAGTCTACCAGTGGGCGGTAAAGATACCAATACCTGTATATAATTAAAATGGATATTTCAGAATATGTTTATAAGTAAATTGAATATAGGGTGGGCTGATATTTGAAACCATCCAGGGCCAGGGTTATAACTGAACCAGACTGTAATCCAGAATAAGAAACAGCAAGAGGAAGGATCCATGAAGCATGATGAGCATCAGCCGATGACAGAACGCTCTGCTGACCAAAAGGATAGCCTAGTCGATGCAGTCGCCTCGGTCATTATCATTACTTGCCTGGTGGCAATGGCCGTCTTTTGGGTCAGTTCCCAGTAGTGGCATCCGCTACTTTCAGGGACTTGGTGGGCCGTGTCTTTAATCCAGGACATAGGCAACAATGCCCAGCAGGATTGAGATAAACAGCACCGTAAAGATCAGTCCTGCAACGATATAGGCCACGGGGTGGCCGTGCTGGAAGTCCCGTTGGCGGGTCCTTTCGCTTTGGACGCCAAAGGCAGCGCCCAGTATGCTCATAATGAGCTGCCACAGGGTAGGTCTTCTGGAGTGCTGTTTCTCTTCCATGGTCGATCAGTCCAAGTCCTGTGGCCGGGGTTTAAACCCCGGCGCTGTCTACCTATAGGGCGTTCTCCAGCCTACAGGGAGTCTTCCAGGGCTGGAGCGAGCCACCGTTCCGCTTCTTCTACCGTCATGCCTTTGCGTTGGGCATAGTTTTCCAGCTGGTCCCGTCCGATCTTGCCTACGGCAAAGTAGGTGGACTCCGGATGAGAATAGTAAAAGCCACTCACTGCCGCAGTGGGATACATGGCAAAGTGCTCGGTCAGCGTAACGCCGGTGGCTTCGGTTGCATCCAGGATCCGGAACAGGGTTTCCTTTTCCGTATGGTCGGGGCAGGCGGGATAGCCAGGAGCCGGGCGGATTCCCCGATAACGTTCCCGAATCAAATCTTCATTGGTTAGGGCTTCTTCTGGAGCATAGGCCCAGAATTCCTTACGCACCCGCGCATGCATATGTTCCGCAAAGGCTTCCGCGAGCCGGTCTGCCAGGGCTTTGACCATAATGCTGTTATAGTCGTCGTTCTTGGCCTTGTACTCCTGGGCCAGTTCTTCGGCGCCAATGCCTGCCGTGACGACGAATCCACCGACATAATCCGTCACGCCGCTGTCTTCCGGGGCGACAAAGTCGGCTAGGCTGTAGTTCGGCTTGCCGCTAGCCTTCTCCTGCTGTTGGCGCAGGTGATGAAGGGTGGCCAGAGTCTGCTGGGGATCATTGGGATCCTGCAGCTTGATATCATCCGCACCGCTTCGGTTGGCCGGCCAAAAGCCGATTACGGCACTGGCCCGGATCAGTTTTTCATCAATGATCCGGCGCAGCATGGCCTGTGCATCATTGAACAGTGAGCGGGCGGCTTCGCCAACCTTCTCGTCTTCCAGGATTCTGGGGTATTTGCCCGCCAGGTCCCAGGAAATAAAGAACGGAGTCCAGTCAATATAGGGAATCAGCTCTTCCAGGGGATAGTCCGGGAAGGTGCGAGTTCCCAAAAATGCCGGGGCAGGGGGCGTGTAGTTCTGCCAGTCGATGCTTAGCCCCCGCTCTACGGCAGCCTCATAGGGAATTCGTGCTGCCCGGGGCTTACGGTTGCGGTTACGCTCCCGAATCATTTCGTATTCGGCCTTGATGTCCTCAACGAACTTGTCTTTGAGGGTATCGCTGAGCAGGTTCGAGGCGACACTGACACTGCGGGAGGCATCCGGCACATACACGGTCACATCATTGTGGTACTGGGGCTCGATCTTCACCGCCGTATGGGCCTTGGAAGTGGTGGCACCACCGATCATGAGCGGCACATGGAAATCCAGGCGCTGCATTTCCCGGGCCACGTGAACCATCTCGTCCAAGGAGGGGGTAATGAGTCCGGACAGACCGATGATGTCGACGTTTTTCTCTTTCGCAGTCTTTAGAATGGTTTCACAAGGCACCATCACCCCAAGGTCGATTACCTCGAAGTTGTTGCACTGCAGAACGACACTGACGATATTCTTTCCGATATCGTGAACGTCGCCTTTCACAGTCGCCATCAGGATGCGTCCTTTGGCTTCTGTAGTGGAGCCTTTGGAGGCCTCAATAAAAGGAATCAGGTAGGCCACTGACTGCTTCATCACCCGGGCGCTTTTCACTACCTGGGGCAGGAACATCTTGCCGGCGCCAAACAGGTCGCCTACGACGTTCATGCCGTCCATTAAGGGGCCTTCAATCACATCGATGGGGCGCGCTGCCTGCTGGCGGGCCTCTTCGGTGTCTTCGATGATGTAGGTGGTAATGCCTTGCACCAGGGCGTGTTCCAGGCGCTTGTTGACGGGCCAGGAACGCCATTCCAGGTTCTCTTCGGCTTTCTTGGAGCCATCGCCCTTGAATTGCTCGGCAATCTCCAGCAAACGGTCGGTGGCATCGTCGCGGCGGTTCAGGATGACGTCTTCCACACGCTCCCGCAGCAGCGGATCGATTTCGTCGTAGATCACCAGTTGCGCGGGGTTGACGATACCCATGTTCATGCCCGCCTGAATCGCGTGATACAGGAACACGGAGTGGATGGCTTCCCTCACCGGGTTGTTGCCGCGGAAGGAGAAGGAGACGTTACTGACCCCGCCGGACACGTTGGCGTAGGGCAGGTTTTGGCGGATCCAGCGGGCCGCCTCGATAAAATCCACTGCGTAGTTGTTATGTTCTTCGATGCCGGTGGCGACCGCGAAAATATTGGGGTCGAAAATAATGTCCTGGGGCGGGAAGCCAATCCCGGTCAGCAGGTCATAGGAGCGCTTACAGATTTCAATCTTGCGCTCTAAGGTGTCGGCCTG
>JAJUGC010000205.1 GCA_029268325.1 Gammaproteobacteria bacterium
AGGAGTACTTGCAAGGAACAGTGAGCTGGCCCGGCAGGTATGCGCCCTCTGTGCCGAAATTTGCAAGGAATGCGCCGACGAGTGTGCTCGCCATATGCATGATCATTGCCAGGAATGCGCCCAATTTTGCCGCTTTTGTGCAGAGGAATGTCGAAAAATAGCGGCTTAAGTTGAAAACCTTAAGGGATTGAATAGGCTTCGTGGGACACAATATGGGCAGCCAGGTTCCTGCCGGCCCAGCTGGCGAGATACGGAAAGTATCTGAGGAACTGCAAAAATCCTTGAGGCCGGATGCCCAGGTAGGCATTGAATGGCGTAAAGAGCAGTTGCTCTTCATCAATTACAACCTCTTCCAATAACTCGATAACGGCGACCGGGTGCCAATTGGGATCACCGGAAATGGCCACCTCCAGGGCAAAGCGAGCATGCCCGGCGGCCGTTGCATTGCGAATGCGCTCGAACCGGTCATAGCCATCCCCATCGGGCTCCAGAGGCTGAATGGCAACCTGGCAATTTCTCTGCTCGTCAATGTGGAACAGAGTCATCCCCCAGTAGCGGTTGGACATAAAGGAGTCCCGCTGGGTACGTAAACTGTCCGGCAACAAAGTCCAAAGCTTGCGGGAAGAGGCTGTCAATAAATCCTGGGTACTTTCATGAAAGGTATCTTCTGGTGGATGCGCGCCGAAACGGATTGCAAAACCCAGGACATCGGGCAGACCCCGATGGGTTCTTCGCCAGACACCGGCAGAAAGCCTAACCAGCGCAGTGCCAGTCAAACGCCGAGCCAATGGTTGAAGTTCGGGTATGGTATCAGAAGACGTAACTTGGGCCAGGAAACAAATGCCTCGGGGGTGGAAAAAGCGGTCGCGCCTGATCAGGCTACCCAAACAAAAAAATGGAGCGATGAGGCCGCCGATGAAAAGACCTGCCCACTCACTCAAGTTCTGCGGATTCGGAACAGTCATTGAGCCTCCTGCTTTAAGGAGCTAGAAACAGACCCACCAAACTTAAAGTAATTTGTTAAGAAATAAAAATAGCGATAAAACAGTTAGATATAGAAGGATTTTAAAGTCAATTATTATATATCTTGAGTTTTTGGGGAGAGAGCCAAGGTCCGAAAACCCTATTGCTTTTGAAGGCGTTAACAGAAAGCGCTTCGATTACGTTGCTGTTAAGATTACCTTAAGTTCTGACAAGGATAAGGGAACATTTTGTTAGCGACTGTGGTCAATACAGCTTCGGACGTCTTATCGTAAGGAGTGACGTTCAGCATTTTATATAGGGATAATCATGCTTTCGCTTTCAGCCGGGCCTTTTGCCCTGTCCATCGACCGACTGATCCTCCTGATAGCCTTGGGTGTTGCTCTGGTCGTTGGATGGCTATACGGACGTCGCACCAAGGTTAGTGTCGAACCCATCATTACGGCCATGGTTTTGTGGGGCTTAGTTGCAGCTCGCGTCGGGTTCGTGCTGCTCTATAGGGCGGAATACGCTCAGAACCCTTGGGGCATTTTCGATATACGAGATGGTGGTTTTCTGGTTGAAGCGGGTGTGGCCGTTGCTGCACTGGTTGCTGTCTATAAGGCCTGGCGTCACCCGTTGGTTCGTCGCCCCCTTACCGGAGCGGTTGCTTCAGGTGCTTTGACATGGATGGCGGTAGCAGGTGCCATCAGCCTAATGGAGCTTAACCGCCCTACTTTGCCCGCTCAAACGCTCGCTACCCTCGAAGGACAACTTGTAGACCTCACCAGCCTGAGCGGCAAGCCCATGGTCGTCAATCTCTGGGCCACCTGGTGCCCCCCTTGCATACGGGAAATGCCAGTGCTGGCCGAAGCACAGGCGCAGATGACAGAGGTGGAGTTTGTATTCATCAATCAGGGAGAGGCTGTTGGAGATGTCACCCGCTATCTAGAAAAGACACAATTGGAACTGCGTAATGTTTTGCTCGATCCGTCCATGGGAGTGGCGCGGCACCTGGGCTCTCAGGCCATGCCGACCACTCTTTTTTATAACGCCGACGGTCAGCTTGTCCGGTCTCATTTAGGAGAGTTGTCCCTGGCCACTCTGAAAAGCAATCTTGATCAGTTGGCCATACATACAAAGAGTGATCTATGAAAAATATCAAACAGTGCCTGCTGCTGGGCGCACTTTCAGGCAGTTTTTTCATCGCTTCCGCCGCATTCGCAGCCGAACCCCTTCCAGCCCCAATCAAGTTCCTGGAGTCCGAAGGAGTCCAGATCGTAGGAGAGTTTGAGGCCCCTGGTGGCCTCAAAGGCTATGCGGCGCGGTTTCGGGGAGATACGATGGGCATTTACCTCACGCCGGACGAGAAGCATGCCATTGTCGGCACCTTGATCAATGAGAAAGGAGATCCCGCAGCCCAGGCTGAAATCCAGCGATTGGTGGATGCAGCACCTTCACTGATTGATTGGGAAGCCCTGGGCAAGTCCAGCTGGGTGGTGGAAGGAGATAAGAACGCCAAGCGGATTGTCTATGCTTTCATGGATCCGAACTGTCCATATTGTGCCGTATTTTGGGAAAAGGCCCGGCCCTATCTGAAGCAAAAAGGCGTGCAACTGCGCCACATCATGGTTGGAGTCTTAGGCCCCACCAGCCTGCCCATTTCCGCCAAGATACTGACTGCAAAAGACCCGGCCAAAGCCCTCGCAGATCACGAGCTGGCTCTGCTGCAACGCAAGGAAGGATTGTCGGCCGAGGGCAAGGTTCCCGAAAAAGCCCAGCAGGATGTAATAGCCAATTCGCAATTAATGCATAGCAGCCAGATTTTCGGCACACCGGCCGTGATCTATCAAGACAAGGAAGGGAAGGTTAAAGTGGCTCAAGGTGTGCCAAATGATCAGTTGATGAAAGAGATTTTCTCCGTCACTCCCTAGCTATAAAGCCGACTCAGCAAGAGGACTGCGAGTGCAAAGCTTATCACGCAAAACCAAAAGCGCCCTGATCTATGGGGCGCTGGCTATAGCCTTTTACCTGACCTGTAGTGTGTGCGCCACGGATCGGCCCGACCCTAATGGGGCCGGCTTCGAAACTTTGTCAAACAGCCGGGCAGCCTCAACTTCAGGAGATGGGCTTCATCGAACAGGCGGAGGCAGCTAAGGCTGCTTCTCCAGCCCTCTCCGTTTTTCCAGTATCCAGCGCTCTTCGCTTTCACGGATCAGGAACTCGATTCCAACTCCGGCATCTTCTTCCCCCATGATCGCCTCATCCGGGCTGCCGGCTAACGCATCTTCATGACACAGTGTGGCACTGCGTTTGTCGGTAATGATCGATCCGCCGGGGTGACTACCACGTTGGGCCTTCTTGGCCTGATTCTGCTCTTTTGCTTTCCTGCCCATGGTCTCATCCTCCTAACACTGAGATACTTTGCCTATATTAGTGAAGGATTGGACGAAGAACCGGCCGAGCAATAACCTAGAGCCCAGGGGCTTTGCGCCTGGGCCTTGTTATGCCCCGGCCTGGTGAAGGCTGAGGACCTAGTGAAGGCTGAGGACCTAGTGAAGGCTGAGGAGAAGCATGACCCAATTAAACGACACCCTGGTGCGAGTCACTGACAGGATCCGGGAGCGTAGCCATGTGCAGCGCCAGGCCTATCTGAATCGCCTGGAGCGCGAGGCCGGGCGTGGGCCCTTGCGGGGCAAGTTGTCCTGTACCAACCTGGCCCATGGTCTAGCGGTCTGCTCCCAAGCTGAACGGGAACGCATGCTCCAAAGCGACACGGTCAACATCGGCATTATTTCTGCCTACAACGATATGTTGTCCGCCCATCACCCCTACAAGGACTTTCCGGATCTTATCAAAAAGACGGCTGAAGAGGCCGGAGCCACAGCCCAGTTTGCTGCTGGTGTGCCCGCCATGTGTGACGGCGTTACCCAGGGGGAAGTTGGCATGGAGCTTTCCCTTTTTAGCCGGGATGTAATTGCTATGGCTACCGCGGTGGGGTTGTCCCACAACCTGTTCGATGCGGTTCTTTGCCTGGGAATCTGTGACAAGATCGTGCCAGGGTTGCTCATCGGATGCCTGAGCTTCCCTCACCTGCCAGTCATCCTGGTTCCCGGCGGCCCCATGCCTACCGGGGAGTCCAATACTGCCAAAGCGAAAGTCCGTCAGCAATATGCGGAAGGGCTCATTGGCCGGGAAGAGCTGCTTGCCTCGGAAATGAGGGTCTACCATGCTCCGGGAACCTGTACTTTCTATGGCACGGCCAACACCAACCAGATGTGCATGGAAGCAATGGGGCTTCATTTGCCCAATGCTGCGTTTTTCCCACCCTACACTCCCGTTAGAGATGCCCTGACCCAGGCTGCGACTATTCGTGCCACGGAAATTGGCATGAATAAACCCGAGTACACCCCCATCGGCAAAGTCGTTGATGAGCGGGCCGTGGTCAATGCCATTGTCGCGGTGTTGGCCAGTGGTGGCTCTACCAACCATACGCTGCATCTCGTGGCCATTGCCCGGGCCGCTGGTATTACCATTACCTGGGACGACTTTGCTGACCTGTCAGATGTTGTGCCCTTGCTGGCCCGGGTTTATCCCAACGGCCCGGCAGACATTAACCGGTTTCACGAAGTCGGCGGTACCTCCTTTCTAATCAGCCAGTTATTGGACGCAGGCCTGCTCCATCGGGACATTCTCACCGTCGCCGGTGAAGGTGGTTTGGAACGATGGCGGCAAGTTCCCTATGTAAGCCAGCACGGCAAGCTGGAGTGGCGCCAGGGGCCTGAGCAAAGCTCGGATGAAGACGTACTGCGGCCTGTGACACGCCCCTTTAAGCCCAATGGGGGCATCAAGTTGGTGACGGGAAATCTGGGGCGGGCAATTATGAAAACATCCGCAGTCAAAGACGAACATCTCGTCATCCAGGCTCCGGCCAAGGTGTTTGACTCCCAAGAGGATGTCATCGAAGCCTTCAAACGGGGTGAACTGCATGAGGATTTCGTTGCGGTACTGCGTTTTCAAGGGCCCAAGGCCAATGGCATGCCTGAACTGCACAAGCTAACTCCGGTGCTTGGAGTCTTGCAGGATCGGGGGCATCACGTCGCCTTGGTTACGGATGGCCGCATGTCCGGCGCTACAGGCAA
>JAJUGC010000206.1 GCA_029268325.1 Gammaproteobacteria bacterium
CTTGATCAGGTCGAAGTCGGGCGAACGGAATTCCATCCACTCCGTGCAGATCACCAGAACATCAGCCCCCTTCAGAGCCTGCTCTTTAGTGCCACAAAGGGTCAGGCGCTCTTCGCCGTTATAAATCCGCTGGGTTTCTTTCATGGACTCTGGGTCGAAAGCCTGAACCCGGGCGCCTGCGGCCCACAGAGCTTCCATCAGGTAGCGGCTGGGGGCTTCACGCATGTCATCCGTGTTGGGCTTGAACGCCAGGCCCCAGATCGCCACAACCTTGCCTTCCAGCTCGCCCTTGAAGAAATCCCGTACCTTTTCAAACAGGCGATGTTTCTGCTTGGCGTTGACAGCCTCCACGGAGCTCAGCAGGGTCGCCTCAAAGCCAATGCTCTGGGCCGTCCGTACCAGGGCCTGCACATCTTTCGGGAAGCAGGAGCCGCCGTAACCACACCCCGGATAAATAAAGTGATAACCAATACGGGGGTCGGAGCCGATTCCCAGGCGCACCGCTTCCACATCCGCCCCGACTTGCTCTGCCAGGTTGGCGATCTCATTCATAAAACTGATCTTGGTGGCCAGCATGGCGTTGGCGGCATATTTGGTCAGCTCTGCGGAGCGAATATCCATGAATACCATGCGATCGTGATTGCGGTTGAAAGGCAGGTACACTTCCCGCAACATGGCGGCGGCCTTCTCACTGTCGGTACCCACTACAATCCGATCCGGCTTCATGAAGTCATTGATGGCCGCCCCCTCCTTGAGGAACTCGGGGTTGGAAACCACATCATAGGGAAGATCCGTTTCCCGCTGCTTCAGCTCTTCAGCCACCACATTGCGAACCTTATCCGCCGTGCCCACCGGCACCGTGGATTTATCCACGATCACCTTATAGTCATCCATGTACTTGCCGATATTGCGTGCTACCGCCAGTACATATTGCAAGTCAGCGGAGCCGTCTTCGTCGGGAGGCGTGCCCACCGCAATAAATTGCAATTCACCGTGCTTGACCGCGGTCTCCACATCGGTGGTGAACTGCAAACGCCCCGCTTCAAAGTTATGTTTAACGATCGGCTCCAGACCCGGCTCATAGATCGGGATAATGCCGTTTTTCAGGCCTTCAATCTTTTGTTCGTCCACATCCATGCACAGCACGTGATGACCCACATCCGCCAGACACGCACCAGTGACCAACCCCACGTAACCTGTACCAAATATCGTGATTTTCATGGTTGTCCTTTGTCGTAACTTGTAAAAGTAAACGTTAGCTGCGTTGACGCCGTTGCCACTCGGCTTCCCACTTCAAAGCCGTACCTACAATGACATCGAGGTCATCGAAGTCTGGAATCCATCCCAGCACTTTTTTAATGCGAGAGTTCTCAGCGGTGAGTGCCGCAGGATCACCGGCCCGCCGACCACTTTCCTCTACCGGAAAATCTACACCAGACAGACGCTTGACGGCATCGATCACCTCACGCACGGTGAAGCCGCGCCCATAGCCACAGTTGAGCACCTCCGAGGCCCCTCCTTCCCGCAGGTAGTCCAGGGCAATCACGTGGGCCTTGGCCAAGTCTTCCACGTGGATATAGTCGCGGATACAGGTACCGTCACGGGTCTCGTAATCGGTGCCGAAGATCTTCATTCCAGGGCGCACGCCGTTCACGCACTCGCAGGCCACCTTGATCAGATGGGTCGCTTCAGGCGTGGCCTGCCCAAGCTTGGCATCCGGGTTGGCACCCGCCACATTGAAATAGCGCAGGATCACATGACGCAATGAGCTGGCGTTGGACAGATCCATAATCATCCGCTCACTCATTAACTTGGACGCGCCATAGGGGTTGATCGGCGCCAGGGGCGTATCCTCGGTCAGCGACACCACATCCGGCATGCCATACACGGCAGCCGTCGAGGAGAACACCAGCTTATCCACTCCGAACTGATCCATCACACTGAGCAGGTTCAGGGTGTTACGGGTGTTATTGCTGTAATACTTGAGAGGATTTTCAACGGATTCCGGGACCACAATGTTGGCTGCAAAGTGCAATACCCCATCAAACTTGTGGCGGGCGAACACCAGCTCCAACTGATGACGGTCGGCCAGATCTCCCAGTACAAATTCACCGTGCTGAACCGCCCAGCGGTGTCCGGTCGAGAGATTGTCGTAGACCACCAGATCATGGCCGGCCTCGCCTAACTGCCTGACCACATGACTACCAATGTAGCCAGCACCGCCTGTCACTAACAATTTCATACTCAGTCCTTGTTTTTTATCTGATTGAGTAGCCTTTAAAAGCGTCACTCTCACCCTTGCTGATCCTTCAGCCTGCAATACTATAGCTGGCTGCCTGACAGCACCACAGCGCCTTTATACCCCGGCCTTACGGTTGAGGCGGCGCTCCCGGAAAAATGAACTCATCACCTCTGCACATTCCTGTGCCCGCACGCCGCTTTCAACCTCAATCCGCCAGTTCATCCAAGGCTGCTCCAACACCTGGGCACGACTCGCCACTGCCCCGGCCTTGGGCTCGGAAGCGCCATAGATTAACTTGGAAATACGGGCATGAATCAAAGCCCCGGCACACATGGTGCAGGGTTCCAGGGTGACATAAAGCACCGCCCCCGGCATGCGATAGTTTCCGAGGCGGGCAGCGGCTTCACGCAATGCCTGGACTTCGGCGTGAGCCGTGGGATCATGAGCGGAAATGGGCCGGTTCCATCCCCGGCCAATAACTTCGCCATCGAGCACAACCAGGGCACCGACCGGAACTTCGCCGGCGGCCGCTGCCTGCTTGGCCAGTTCCAGTGCCTGCCCCATCCAGTATTCATGGTCTGGCACGGTTTCTTTGCTAGCGGCCAGTTCTTTGCCCAGGCTCATCTCGCCCCCATTCAGTTCCACCGACTCCCATCCTCCACTTCGCAATGCTCATGCACTTCGAGATGCAGACGCCTTCAGTCAACGATGGTGAGTCGGGCTGTTTCGTGGCTGCTCACTCAGGGCCGCCAGAAGTTTGGTTGCGGAGACACCCCGAGTGAGCAACCTACAGAAAGTCAAACCTGGCCGATCAGCGTGGCGCACAGGGTTTCGTGATCCAGCACTTTGCCTTTCTCGTCCATCACCCGCATGGCATCCGCCGAGATTTCGTCGATAACCACAACCTCGCCGTCGACGAGGCCGAGCTCGATCTTCATATCAATCAGGGTGAGGTTCTTGTCCCGCAGGTCGGCCTCAACGATGCCGCACACGCGCCGGGTAAGGTCCTTGGCTTGCTCAAGGTGAGAACGGCCGAGGAGTCCCAGGGCGAGGATGGTGTCGTCGTTGATGAGGGGGTCGCCCCGCTCGTCGTCTTTGATGGTGATTTCGACGAGGTGATCAAGTGTCTTCTCGGATTCGCGAATGTAATTCTGGTAACGGCGAAGGAAGCTGCCCCAGGGGCGGGTACGGCAGACAAACTCCAGGCCGCCCGTGCCGTTGATATCCTTGCCCAAGGGCTCGGCACGACGGACCTCCATGGTGCTGTTGTCGAGGTCCACACTCACAAGGTGGGTGGGAATATCGGCGGCGTGGAGGCGCTTGAAGAAGTAATCCGTCATGGTGAGGGACTTGCGGCCCTTGCCTTCCACCTGGCCGATAACCGTGTTGGCACCCGGGTCGATAACGCCCTCCTCGCCGGTGACGTCATCCTTGAAGACGAGGAGGATATTGCCGTTCGGCAGGCCGTACACGTCTTTGGTCTTGCCCGAATAGATCTTTTCGCTAGTGTTCATCTGTTTGCTCGCTGCTGATACCAAGGTTCCTGTTCGAGGCAGAAGCGCCGATTGACAGGCTCCGCCCCTGCAAAATCACTCCCACTCGATCGTGGCCGGCGGCTTGGAGGAGATATCGTAGGTCACCCGGGAAACCCCCGAGATCTCGTTGATGATGCGGTTGGAAACTTTCTCCAGCAACTCGTAAGGCAAATGGGCCCAGCGGGCGGTCATGAAGTCCACGGTTTCCACGGCCCGCAGCGCGATCACCCACTCATAGCGGCGGCCATCCCCTACCACACCCACCGACTTCACCGGCAAGAAAACGGCAAAGGCCTGGCTGGTCTTGTGATAGTAGTCAGCATTGCGCAACTCTTCGATGAAGATGGCATCCGCCTCACGCAGAATGTCGGCGTATTCCCGCTTCACCTCACCCAGGATACGGACCCCCAGGCCCGGACCGGGGAACGGATGGCGGTAGACCATGTCATAGGGCAAGCCAAGCTCCAGGCCAATCTTGCGGACTTCATCCTTGAACAGTTCCCGCAGGGGCTCCACCAACTCGAACTGCATATCCTCGGGTAGTCCACCCACGTTGTGGTGGCTCTTGATCACATGGGCCTTGCCGGTCTTGGCGGCAGCGGACTCGATCACATCTGGATAGATGGTGCCCTGGGCCAGGAACTTCACATCCTGGAGCTTGGCCGCCTCGGCATCGAACACCTCAATGAAGGTGTTGCCGATAATCTTGCGTTTTTGCTCCGGATCGGTGACTCCTTCCAGCTTGGCGAGGAAAATGTCGGCCGCATCGGCGCGGATGACTTTCACGCCCATGTTGCGGGCAAACATGTCCATGACCTGGTCGCCTTCGTTCTTGCGCAACAGGCCGTTATCCACGAATACACAGGTCAGCTGGTCACCAATGGCACGATGCAGCAGGGCCGCGACCACGGAGGAGTCCACTCCCCCGGACAACCCCAACAGCACCTTGTTGGTGCCCACTTGATCCCGTACGCGGGCGATCAGGTCCTCGATGATGTTGGCCGGTGTCCAAAGCGCTTCACAGCCACAAATCTCCAGCAGGAAGTGCTCGAGGATCCGGCGGCCCTGCAGGGTATGGGTCACTTCAGGATGGAACTGGACACCATAGAAGAATTTCTCTTCCCAGGCCATGGCGGCAATGGGGCAGCTCGGCGTGGAAGCAATGCAAACAAACTCGGGCGGCATTTCCGCCACCTTGTCCCCATGGCTCATCCACACGTCCAGCAGGGAATCACCAGCCGGAGTCAGGTGGTCGGTAATGTCGGCCAGCAGCGGGCCCTTGGCAC
>JAJUGC010000207.1 GCA_029268325.1 Gammaproteobacteria bacterium
CTGGCCATCGCACCGGTGGAGAACCTGTCGCTCAAGTTCCACCTGGAATTGGCTGACAGCCACTGGCAGCTTTTGGTGGATCAGCTGGATTTCTACTGGCAGGGCGCCCGCTGGCGGCCTTCCAGCCTGGTGGTGAGCCGGCAGCCCGTGGCCCAGGATCCGAGCCGTTACGAGTTGCTCGCCCAAATCAACCGTATTCCCCTGGGGCTGGCGTCCCAACTGGCCCAGGCCACCCAGCTGTTGCCCTTGGTGGGTGTGGATGAACTGGCCGGTCGTGAGCCCAGTGGGGAATTGCGCAATGTGTGGCTTCGGGTGCCCTTGGATGAGTCGGAAGACCTGTTTGAACTGCGGGCTGACCTCAATGGCGTGAATGTGACCGGATACCACTCTGCTCCGGGTGCAAGCGGCATCGAGGGCTATCTCAGGATGACCGAAAAGCAGGGGCTGGTCGAATTCCAAAGCCGTAACCTGGGCCTTAACTTTCCAGAGCTGTTTGAAGAGGCCTGGAAGTTCGGGCGCGGAGAAGGTGTGGTCACCTGGCAGACCGAGCCCGGACGGACTGAAGTGGTAGGCCGCAATATCCGTCTCAGTCTGCCGGATCGGCGTGGAGACATCGAGGGTGGTTTCTTGTTGCGCACAGGCGCTGAGCAAGCCGCCGCTGACAAGCGCTTCGATTTGTCCCTTAGCATGCGGGATATGGACGCCTCTCTGGCGCGGACTTTTATTCCTTGTCTGATTGTCAGTGCCGGCATCTGTGACTGGGTGGGCAATAGCGTCCAGGGCGGCAGGATCCGGGAAGGGAGCTATGACTTTAGCCATTTTTTAAACCCGGAATCAGGCGACCAAGAAGAGATTTCTCGCCTGCACCTGGAGCTGGAGCAGGGAGTCGTCGCCTTCGCTCCCCAGTGGCCGGCTGCCGAAGAGGTGAAGGCAACGCTCACGCTGGATGGCTCAGTGCTGGATATTGCCATTCACCAGGCCACCTTGGCCGGCACCCCCTTGGAGGACGCCCGGGTCTGGATTCCGCCGGCCGAGTCCGGTGAAACTGTCCTGCAAGTCCAGGCCCAGGCGGACCTCTCCGCCGAACAGGTCGGCGCCTGGCTGCAGCAGCCTGTTTTGAAGGAGGCGGCCGGCTCCATTGTGGATGACTGGCTCTTGGAGGGGCAGTTCCAGACGGATGTGGAACTGAAAATACCCTTGGCCGAGGCCCCCGGCCATGTGCGAGTGGTCACCAGGACTGAAGACGGGAAATTGACCATTCCGGCCCTGGACTTAACGCTGGAGGAGCTGCGCGGAAGCTTTGTTTTCGATAGCCTGGAAGGCTTTTCCGCTGATCAGGTCCACTTGGGGCTCTTGGGAAAGCCTGCCCGGCTTAGTATGCATAGCCCCCAATGGCAAGAGCATAAGGCGATCCAAGTGGAAGTGGCGGGCAACCTGTCTTTGCCGGATCTCTATGTCTGGCGCGGGATGGAGCCGCTACCTGGAGTGCAGGGGGAGCCGGCGTTCAAGGCCAGCCTGCTGGCGGAGATCAATGAGACCCAACCCGCTCTGACCCTGGACGTGCAAACGGATCTTGTGGGGGTGGTGATGGACTGGCCTGATCCCCTGCGAAAGGATGCCCAGGAGCGCCTGAACCTGCGCTACGTCCATCGCTTCCCATTGAACTCTTCGCGCTCTGAGGCACAGCTGGCGTTGGGCAATCTGGCTAACGGCAGGTTTCGCTTTGGTGAAGAGGGCTATGAGGGGGGAGTGCTGGCGTTCAATGACAGCCAGCTGACCACAGACTTTGCCGGTACCCTGATCAAGGGCAACCTGAAACGAATCGACGCCGATGCCTGGCGTTCCATGCTGGAAGATCAGCTGGAGTTGGCCTCCGGCGGCACACCATCAGCTTCCGCCCTGAAAGTGGATCTGAACATTGAGCGCCTGCAACTGATGGGGCGGGAGCTGCAACAGGTCCGCTTCCAACTGGGCAGGGAAGAGACCGGCTGGCGCCTGGCGTTGAACAGCCCTGACCAGGTGGCGGGCTCCCTGTTTTTGCCGGATGACGAGAAGGCGCCGTTACTGGGGCGGTTCGACTACCTACGTTTAGCCTCGGTAGATCGTGAGGAAATCAGCACGGCGATGTCGCCTAAATCCATTCCCCTCCTGGACTTTGCTGTGCAGGACCTGACCTTGGGCGAGCAAAACTATGGGGCCTGGTCCTTTGTGACGGAGCATCGGGATCAGGGAACCATCTTCAAGAATGTGGTCGGACAGGTGGGTGGAGCCCAAATCAAGGGGCGCATGAGCTGGTTTGAAGATGGGGGCACGGGGCAGCAAACCACCATCCTGACCGGAACCTTGAAAGGGCGAGAGGTGGAAAAGTTTCTCGCCCATTGGGGGGAGACATCCTCCGTCACCAGTAAGAAGGTCGAGCTGGAGGTGGGCCTGGTATGGCCGGCTGCTCCCATGGACTTCGAAATCGCCAAGGCGTCCGGCAGCCTGGCGCTGAAGATGGAAGATGGCATCTTTCGGGAGACCGGTCGTTCCGCAGACGCGGTCCGGGTGTTTGGGGTCCTGAACATGGAGTCCATTACCCGCCGTCTACGGTTGGACTTTTCGGATCTGTACAAAAAGGGGTTGAGTTACGACCTGATGGAGGGCAAGGCGTCCCTGAGCTATGGAGTGATGAAGTTCGAGCAGCCCCTGGCCATCAAAGCCCCTTCCAGCGCCTATAAGATTACCGGTGAGGCGGACTTGAATGCGGAAACCCTGGATATGGAAATGGTGACGATTCTGCCGGTCACCCAGAACCTGCCCCTGGCAGCCTTGTTGGTGGGGGCGCCTCAGGTGGGAGGAGCCCTGTTCCTGATTGACCGCCTGCTGGGCGACCCCCTGAGTCGGCTGACCAGTGTGACCTATTCCATCAAAGGGAACTTCCAGGAGCCCAAGCTGGAGCTGAAGGGGGTGTTTGATACCACCAGCCAGAGTGGCAACAGCAAACGGAAAAGCACCACAAGCAAGCAGGAGCCAAAGAAATGATCCGAGTGGCAGCGATACAAATGGTCAGTGGCGGGAATCTGGAAGCCAACCTGGGCCAGGCCCGCGAGCTAATTGGTCAGGCAGCGGAGCAGGGCGCTAAACTGGTGGTGTTGCCGGAAAACTTTGCCTTGTTTGATACCTCGGCCATGCAAGAGGCCGGACGCCGGGAAGCAGAGCAAGGGGTGGTGCAGTCCTTTCTCAGCCAGCAGGCCCGTGACCATGGGGTATGGCTGGTTGGAGGCTCAACGCCCTGTGCGCAGCGCCCGGACGGCCAGTTGCTGGAGGAGCGGGTACGTTCAACCTGCTGGGTGTTTGATGACCAGGGGCAGGTTGTGGGCCGTTATGACAAGATCCACCTGTTTGATGTGGAAGTGGAAGATGGCCATGGCCGCTACTGTGAGTCCCAGATATTCGAGCCGGGTGAGGAGCCTTTGCTGGTCGAAATGCCTTGGGGCAAGCTGGGCGTGGCCATTTGCTACGACTTGCGCTTCCCGGAGCTGTTCCGGCACTTGCGGGAGCTGGGCGCGGAGATGATTGCCTTGCCGGCAGCCTTTACCCAAGTGACGGGTGAAGCCCACTGGCATGTTCTGCTACGGGCTCGGGCCATTGAGAACCAATGTTTTGTGATTGCTTCGGGGCAGGGCGGCTGGCACTCTGAGCGCCGCCAGACCTATGGCCATTCCCTGATTATTGATCCCTGGGGGCTGGTTCTGGCCGAGCATGACACCGGTCCCGGAGTGGTGGTGGCCGACTTGCAGCCGGCGAGGCTTGAGGAAGTCAGGCGTCGGATGCCGGTGCAGCAGCATCGTCGTCTTTAGCCCAACACCGGTTGCTACACACCGCGCCAGGAATAGGGAGAACGGGGGGAGCAGGAAAGCCGTCAGGCTTCCTGTTCCTGCACTTCCCGTAGGTATTGAAACAGCTTCTTGCTGTGGCCCCGGTTTTTCTGCTCACGCACATCCTTCACCGCGTTGCGCACCAGTTGCCGCAAGTGTTGAATGTCCGCCTGGGGGTGTTCGTCCAGATACTGGGTGACCGCTTCCGGCCCCTCATTGATCAGGCGATCCCGCCACTTTTCCAGTTCGTGGAACTTTTGGGCATGGATTTGGCTGCTGCTGTCGAATTCGTCCAGCACCCGCTGGATGGCTTCCGCATCTTCAGCGCGCATCAGCTTGCCAATCCGTTGTAGATGGCGGCGAGCGGCCTCATGCTGCTTGATCCGGTGGGACTCCGCAATGGCATCCCGCAAAGTGTCGCTCATGGGCACCCGGGCCAGCTGGTCAGGTTTGAGCTGGGTCAGGCGCTTGCCCATGTCTTGGAGAGCGTGCATTTCCCGTTTGAGCTGGGATTTGCTCTTGGGAAGCTCCTCTTCCGTTTCGTTGATGTCAGTGTCGAAGTCTTGCATGAAAAACCCTTATTCACCTTCGCCAAACTTGTCGTCAATGAGCTGGCAGATGGCGTCTGCTGCCGCTTCTTCGTCAGGGCCATCCGTTTGGATAACGAGCTCGGTTCCGATGCTGGCAGCCAAAAGCATCACGGACATGATGCTCTTACCGTCGACCGACTTATCGCCTTTTTGAATGCGCAGGCTGCTTTCAAATTGGGAAGCAGTGGCGACCAGCTTGGCCGCAGCCCGGGCATGCAGGCCCAGCTTATTGGAAATGACGACAGTTCTGGTGATCATTCTTTTGGTAGTGGCTATGTGGGATCGGGCAGTTCTTTATGGCGAACCTGCACGTTATTGTAGGTTTTCCGAAAGTAGGCTCCCAGCTTTTCACTGATATAGACGGAGCGGTGCTGGCCTCCCGTGCAACCAATGCTGATCGTCATATAGCTGCGGTTATTTTGCTGGAAGCGGGGCAGCCAGTTTTCCAGGTAGCGGCTGATATCCCGTATCATCTCGCCGGTTTCCTCATGGCGCTCCAGAAACTCGATCACCGGCAGGTCTCGGCCGGTAAACCGACGCAGGTTCTGATCCCAATGGGGGTTGGGCAGGCAGCGCACATCGAACACCAGGTCCGCATCCACCGGCACA
>JAJUGC010000208.1 GCA_029268325.1 Gammaproteobacteria bacterium
GGTTTCCTGCTTGAGCTCCTGAGGAGCTTCAAATGGGGAGCGGCGGCTTGCGGCACTGTAAGTAAATGCCTGATAAGCCTTGAACTCGGGCAACGGTTCAACTTTCCCTTTAGGACGCGCCTTGACCTCTTGCATGAACTGGTCGAGATCCTGAAAGCCACCACTGCCGCCACAGGCCACCAGGCCCAGAGTCAAGGACGCAACAAACAACATTCTGACCGGCGACATCATTTGCCTCCATGACCGCTATAACGGTAGGTTTTGGCCTCAATCGTCATGTCCAGTGCGCCAACACCCTTACCGGATGAAATACTGAAATCATGCAGGGTGACGATCCGTGGCAGCCCCGCCACGCCGCTGACAAAGGTTGCAAGCTCGTGATAACCACCGCGCACCTTCACTTCCAGCGGAAGCTCTACATAGAACTCCCGGGAAACTTCCGGCCGGAGCGTGATGGACTGGATCTCCAGGCCTGTGCCGGTTCCAGTGGCGGAGATGTCTTCCAGCAACCCGGGCACTTCGGTATCAGTGGGTAACTGCTTGAGCAGCGCCCCAAAGGACTCTTCCATCTCCACCATTTGCAGCTTGTAGGCCGGCAAGTTGGCAACCTGGAAGGCCTTGCTTTCATATTGCTGCTTCAGTTGCGTTTCCTTGGCCTGAATCGACTCCAACTGCATGTAGCGGTCCTTGATGTCAAACCAATAGACACCGCCCAGCACCAAGGCTGCCACGATCAGGCCAACGATCACCTGGACTGGCAGTGGCCATTCACCGGCGTTATTGAAATCGAGCTCATTGACGTCAAAGTCTTTGAGGCTGGCTAAACTGTTAGAGAGACTCACCGCTTACCTCCCTCTTTCTCACCATCATCAGGTGTCACCTGCTTAACCGACAGCTCAAAACTGCTCTGCGAGGGATCAGACTGAAGCGCCTTCACGGAGGTCAGAACGGGACTGTCAAACCAGTCGGAAGACTCCAGGTTACGCATCAACGTCGCAATGCGGCTGTTAGCTTCCGCAATTCCCTTGATCTGCAGAGTGGCGCCTTTTTGCACCATGCTCTGGTAGTGCACGCCATCAGGCAGCGTCCGCACCACTTCGTCAAATACCCGGACAATCACCGGGCGCTTGCCTTGCAGATCCTGGATCACCCGCATCCGGCTCAGCAGCTCGTCCCGACGCTTGCGCAGCTCGCGGATTTCAGCAATTTGCTTATCCAGCTTCGCCATTTCCGAAGTCAGATAGCTATTGCGACTGTTCTGATACTCTACCTGGCCCACAACATTCTGGTGCCAGAGGAACCCCAGCCCGCCAGACAGAATAACAACGCCGACAATTGCCGTTACAAACTGCTTCTGGCGTTCCGCCCGACGCTCTTCCCGCCAGGGACGTAAGTTAATACGGGCCATTAGTCGAAACTCCTCATTGCCAAACCACAGGCGATCATCAAGGAGGGGGCGTCATTGCTGAGCGCACCAGCGTTCACACGGGAACTGATTGCCATATCCGAGAAGGGATTTGCGAGAATGGCTGGAATGCCGATCCGCTCCTGGACCTTGTCTGCAAGACCCGGAGTGGATGCGGTTCCACCCGCCAGCACGACGTAGTCAACTTCGTTGTATTGACTGGAAGAATAGAAAAACTGCAACGACCGACTAACCTGTTGCACGACCGCTTCCTTGAATGGCTCGAGCACTTCAAACTCATAGTCGTCAGGCAGACCGCCCTGCTTCTTGGCAAGTCCCGCCTCTTCCTGAGACAACCCATAGCGCCGCTGGATTTCTTCTGTCAGCTGCTTGCCACCGAACAGCTGCTCACGGGTATAGATGGTTTTACCATCCACCAGCACACTCAGGGTGGTCATGGTAGCGCCAATGTCAATGATTGCAATGACGAGTTCCTCACTACTGGGCTCGAACTGGGATTCCAGCAGCTTAAAAGCCCGCTCCATGGCATAGGCTTCCACATCCACCACTTTGGCTTTCAGGCCAGCGATGTCGAGCACGTCTTCACGCATCTCGACATTTTCCTTCCGGCAAGCAGCCAGCAGGACATCCACCTGATCCGGATTAAGCTCCGAAGGGCCAAGCACCTCGAAGTCAATCGCAACCTCATCCAAGGGGTACGGAATATATTGATCCGCCTCAATGGTGATTTGGCTTTCCAGGTCCCGCTCGCTGAGCCCAGCGGGCATCTGGATGGTCTTGGTAATCACGGCCGAGCCGGCAACTGCGACCGCCGCGGTACGCAAGCTGGTACGCGACTTGGCAACCACCCGCTTCACCGCCTCACCGACCGCCTGAGGATCGTTAATGTTTTTTTCGACTACAGAGTTCTGCGGCAGCGGCTCTACTGCGTAGCTTTCCACTCGGTAGCGACCGTTATTGTTGCTAAGTTCAATCAGCTTCACGGAGGTGGAGCTGATATCAATGCCCAGCAACGAATTCGCTTTCTTTCCAAACAGTCCCAACACGGAAAAACCCTATCTGCGTTACACAGTTATAGAAAACTTATTGCGTTCTACTTTAACAGACAGCTTAGCAGAGGTTTGCATCTTGCTAATACAAGCTTGAATAAAGGGCTTATAATGGTCTGCTCCAGTGGACGATTTTAGCAGTCTGTTGACTCGCTTTCGGCAGGAGAGTTACCAAATATGACCTCAAATACCAAAACCGAGCACTAAATTGGCCACACAGTCCACCGCTTAGGTACAACTAAAGCAATCTCAAATAGAGAATAGACGCAGTTTTGAAAGATGTCAGGAAACGCATGATCCGTTTTGTGAGTTGGGTTCGATTTTTACTATGGGGAATGGGGCTTGGCGCCTTTGGTGCTGGCATTCTGGTCACGGGCTTCTATCTTTTGCTGACCCCTTCCCTTCCAGATGCGGAGCAGTTGAAGAATGTAAAACTGCAGACACCGCTGCGGATTTACTCCGCCGATAACAAGCTGATTGCGGAATTTGGCGAGAAGCGGCGCTCCCCCGTTGCCGTTGAAGACACGCCCCAAGATCTCTTGAACGCCTTTTTGGCCGCTGAAGACAGCCGCTTTTTCGAGCACCACGGCATCGACTTCAGAGGTCTGGCCCGGGCAACCCTGGAGTTGATCTCCACCGGCAGCATCCAATCGGGCGGCAGCACGATCACCATGCAGGTGGCGAAAAACTTCTTCCTCTCCCAGGAGCGGACCTTCAGTCGGAAGTTCAATGAAATCCTGCTGGCCCTCCAAATTGAGCAACAGCTTTCCAAGGAAGAAATTTTTGAGCTTTACCTGAACAAGATTTATCTGGGCAACCGGGCCTACGGGATTGAAGCGGCGGCGAACACCTACTATGGCAAGCCGATCCAGGAACTGACCCTGGCCGAAATGGCGATGATTGCCGGCCTTCCCAAGGCTCCCTCCCGCTACAACCCGCTGGCAAACCTGGAGCGGGCCATGGAGCGGCGCAACTGGATCCTGTCGCGGATGCTCAGCCTGGGCTTTATCAACCGGGCCCAATACGAAGAGGCCGTGGCAGAACCTTCCCGTGCCCGATACCATGGACTCTCTCCCGAACTGAGCGCCCCCTATATTGCAGAAATGGCGCGCCAGGAAATGGTTCAGCGGTTTGGAGACGCAGCCTACGAAGACGGCTATCGGGTTTACCTTACGCTCGACAGCAAACAACAAGCAGCCGCCCAGGCCGCCGTACGTAAAGGCTTACTGGATTACGACCGCCGTCACGGCTACCGGGGACCGGAACAGCATCTGGATATTGCAGAACTGTCCCCTGAAGAAATCCAGCAGCGGATCGCCCGCCTTCCCAAAATCGGCGGTCTGGAACCGGCTGTCGTCATTCGCGTTGACAAGAATTCCGTGTTGGCCCTCCCCCAGCGGGGTGAGCCCCGTCAAATCGACTGGAAAGGCCTGAGCTGGGCGCGCCCCTACATCCACACCAACCGGATGGGGCCGGCACCGCAAACGGCTAATAAGATCCTGAAAGAAGGCGATTTGATCCGGCTCTATTTCAATGAAGATGCCCAACGCTGGGAGCTGAGCCAAGTTCCACAAGCCCAAAGCGCCCTGGTAGCCATCAGCCCCTATAATGGCGCCATCATGGCACTCGCGGGGGGCTTTGATTTCTACCACAGCAAGTTCAACCGGGCGATCCAGGCAGCTCGCCAGCCGGGTTCCAGCTTCAAGCCCTTTATCTACCTGGCCGGACTGGAAATGGGTATGACCCCCGCCACCCTGATCAACGACGCCCCGGTGGTATTTGCTGACGAGCAACTGGAGTCGGCCTGGCGCCCCAGAAACTCCGGTGGCCGCTTCAAGGGCCCGATCCGTCTGCGCCAGGCGCTTTACGAGTCGCGCAACCTGGTTTCCATCCGCCTAGTTCGCTCCCTTGGTATCCAACCGGTGATCGACTATGTCAGCAAGTTTGGCATTCCAGCCGCCAATATGCCGCGTAACCTGTCCTTGTCGCTAGGCACAGCCTCGGTCACTCCTTTTGAGTTGGCAACCGCCTATGCCATTCTCGCCAATGGAGGCTATCGCATTTCGCCTCATTTCATCAGCCGCATCGAATCCAGCGAAGGCGATATCCTCTACAAGGCCAACCCACCGGTCGCCTGCGAGGATTGCAGCAGTCAGGCCGCAGTAGAAGCCCCGACTGAAGGCGAGGACAGCACTCAAAGCGCTGAAAGCCTGCCGACTCTGCAGGAACCTATCATTAGCGCCCCCCGCATTGCCGATGCCCGCGCGGTCTATATCATGCACTCGATCCTCAAAGATGTAATCACCAAAGGCACCGGCCGGGGAGCTCGCGCCCTGGGACGTAACGATATTGCAGGCAAAACAGGCACAACCAATGACCTGGTGGACGCCTGGTTTGCCGGCTTTAACCAGGATGTGGCGGCAACCGTCTGGGTCGGCTTCGACCAGCCACAAACCCTGGGCCAAAACGAGTTCGGCGCCCGTGCCGCCCTGCCCATCTGGGTAGATTTCATGAAGGAAGCCCTGGCCGGAAAACCGGAGCGGGAGCTTCCCCA
>JAJUGC010000209.1 GCA_029268325.1 Gammaproteobacteria bacterium
CCGGCACCGGCCCTCTCCCCCGGCCCCTCTCCCCAGGAGGGAGAGGGGAGACCTAGCGGCCGCTGTGAAATAGCTTTTAGGGCTGTATACGAGGTATTTCCATGATCAACAGCACCACCGATATCCAGACCCTTGCCTACAACTTCGTACAGGCGGATCGGGCGGCGCAGGATAAACTGTTCGCTGGCCGCAAAAGCACCTACGAAGCCAAGCTGAAGGCCTATAACAGCATTGCCAGCAAGGTCAATGAGCTGAAGACCGCTCTCAACGACCTCTCCAAGAGCAAGCAGTTCGAAGCCTACAGCGTCACCCAGTCCGCCGAGGGCTATGCCAAAATCACCGCGGGCGCCAACACGGCGTCCGGCCAGTACCAGATCAACATTGACCAGTTGGCTACCGCCCATCAGGTAGCACTTAACTTTAGTTCAGAGACCGCCCCAATCACTCGCACCGGCACCCTGACTTTGGGAGTTGGCACGGGTGATGATGCCAAAAGCTTTACGCTGGATATGAGCACCCTAAAAGAAGGCGCGACCCTTTCCGATCTGCGGGATGCCATCAACAAGGCCAGCGACAACCCGGGCGTGCGCGCGACCTTGGTGCGTTCCGGCGACAGCGTGAAGCTGTTGGTCAGCAGTGAAGAAACCGGCTCCAGCAATACCTTAACGCTGTCTGCCAGCGACAATACCGAGATGACCAATGCCATCAATAGCATGACCGTGGTCAGCACCGCCCAGGATGCCAAGATCCGGCTCGGCGGCACCTTAGAGCTGACTTCCGCCACCAATAAGTTCGAGAACGTCATCGACGGCCTGACCATCGACATCACCAAGACCCATGAGCCCGGCGAAGTGTTGACCTTTACCGTGGGTCAGGATCTGGACGCCACCAAAGAGCAGTTACAAAAGCTGGTGGATGGATACAACGCTGTCGTCAATACTGTATCCAGCCAGAATGATTCCAAAACACTCTCCGGCGACAGCACCACGCGGATGTTGCTGAGCCAGATGCGTTCCGAGCTGGGCCAGTTCAACCTGTACCAACTGGGGCTGGAGTATGACCGCTCCGGTAAGCTGTCGCTGAACAGCAGCAAGCTGGAAGACTTTCTACAGGAAAACCCGGAAGGGCTGACCCAGGTGTTGTCTGGCGAGACGGGGCTGCTCAAGAGCCTGAGCAAAAAGCTGGACAGCTTTACCAAGGGCGACAGCGCGTTGCTCAATAGCGCCAAGAACACGGTGCAGTCCAACCTGGATCGGCTCCAGGACCGCATGGACCGCTTCGACCTGCGCATGGAGCAGCTCTACAACCGCTACGTAAACCAATTCAGCCAGATGCAGACGCTGATTCTGCAGATGGAACAGACCTTTGGCATGTTTTAAACGCGATCTTTTCTGATCTCGAAAGGTGACACCATGTACGACGATGGCTTTGAGGCTTACCAACAAACCCAAGTGGAGGCCAAAGCGGCCTCCGCGGATCCCCATCAGCTGGTTCTGATGTTGGTAGACGGCTTTCTGGATGAGCTGGACCGCATTGAAGGCCATCTGGAGGCGCGCCAATTGGAGCGCAAGGCCCAGTCCGTTGCCCGCTGCATGGATATTCTCAGCGGCCTGGATACCGCCCTGGATATGAAAAAGGGCGGTGCCATTGCCCAGCAGCTGCATGAGTTGTATGACTTTTGCGGTCGCCAGCTGTTCGAGGTAAGCCTGAAGAACGACCCTTCCGGGCTGGCAATCATCCGCAAAGTCATGAACGACCTGCGGGAAGGCTGGCAGGCCTTGGCCGCCTAAAGGGCTTCCGCCCCTTCCGCAGGCGGAAACGGGACTTCCGCCTCTTCCGCCAGCCACTTGTAACCACCTGATTTGACGGTGGAATTAGTTGGCTTGGAGTTTGCTAGATAAGGTTCAGTAATTGGAGTGACTGCTTGGCCTAAGCGGCAAGCCCCAGGGCAGACACATGGGTCTGCCCCTACGATATTCGGTGGTTTCGCACATCCACCACGATATGGGGTGGTTCCGGGCAGGGAAATAGACTGGTCCTACAGGCCGACCTGCTCAACGAACAAAGACTGGACAATGGTATGAAAGATTCGGCACTAGACACCATCAAGCGATTGGCCAACGCCCTGAAAACCAGCGCCCTGGAAAGGGACTGGCCGGCACTGGCCCGCCATGATGGGGAAGTGGCGGAGCTTTTACGCCAGCTCCGGCCGGTGCCGCAAGCCCTGAAACCCGCTATGGAACACCTGCGCCAGACCCACTTGGCAGCCCAGGCTGTTGCCCGTAAAGAAGCGGCTCAGTTGCAGCAGAAGCTCCAGCAATTTTCAGAACAGCAGGAAGGCCTGCGGGCTTATCAGCAAATGGAGAATCTGTGATGAAAGCGGTCAATCCCGTTTCCGCCCTCACCAGCGCACAGCAAGCCGCCGGCGCCCAACCGGTTGTGGCCGGCTTTCGCCAGCCCAGCAGCCAGCAAGGCGGCACCACGCCCCAAGGCTTTTCCGGACAACTGGCCAATTTGGCCTCTGCCCAAACCAAGGGTTTTACTGCCACCACCACCGGCCAAACCCAACCAAGAGCCCAACAATCCGGGCGGACCGAACAGGCTCAGGCACCGGCCTCAGGCCAAGCCACGGATATCCAAGAGCAACCCGCCTCCTCCGGCGTTGACGTTGTCTCTGATTGGGCAGAACAAGCACCGCTTTTAGCCGAAGAAACAGTCCAGCCCCAGCCGGTGAGCGAGCCCAGTGAACCAGTGATGCCGCAAGTCGGCGCCACGGCTTCCGCCCTGACAGAGCTTGTCAAAAGCTATCTGTCCCCAGCGGCTCCAGACTCGACCGTGACAGCTTCCAAGGGCGCAGCCCAGCCGGCTGCTGCAACCAACTCCCAACCGATCAGCCAGGAACACCAGCGGCTGTTGGCGACGTTGTCCCAGAAACTCTCCGTCTCCGAACTGCGGGGATTGGATACGGGACGCGCCGAGGCCTTGAAGGCAGCCCTTCAATCCAGTGGTTCTTCCTCAGGTGCGCAGATTAGCGCCCAATCCCTGTTGGACAGCCGCCCGGACCTACTGACTGGCAGCCAGCGCAACCCCAGTGTTTCCGAGTGGGCGCCGATCCGGCTGGTCACACAGCAACCTCAGCACTGGGGACGGGATCTGATGGCCGCATTGGGAGACCGCCTGTCCATGCAGGTCAACCAGAATGTGAAAGAGGCCCGTATCCGCCTGGACCCGCCGGAACTGGGCCGCATTGAGATGACCGTGCGGCTGGATGGCGACCGCCTCAATATCCAGCTCAACGCCACCCATCATCAGGTGCGTGACTTGCTGACCCAGCATGCGGATCGCCTGCGGGCGGATCTCCTGGCGCAGAACCACCAAAGCGTGGATGTCCATGTGGGCCACCAAAGCGATCAGCGGGAGTCCCGCCCTGGCTATATGGATGAAGAAATTAACGGAAACGGCATTCTCGCTGCCGAAAACCCAGACGTAATCACCACTGAGCCCTTTGCCGACAGCTGGCTCAGTACCAAGGCATAAAGGGGGGATCCGTGGCTAAGACCAAAGATGCATCTTCCAAAAAAGTTCCTGCTCTCATCGCCGCGGCGGTGGTGGTCCTGCTGGCTCTGATCGGCGGTGGCGCCTATGCCGTGACCAGTGGCACCCTGGACTTGCAGAGTCTGTTCGAAGAGCCGGAAGCGCCTCCTGTAGAGCTGAGCGAAAAGCCCCTGTTCAAGAAACTGGACAAGTTTGTGGTCAGCCTGCTGGAAGAACGCCGTACCCGTTACATGATGCTGGAGCTTTCCCTGGTGAGCCATGATCCGCGTATGCCGGAGCAAGCCGACCAGATGAATACGGTGATCCGCAACGCCCTACTCCATTACTTCAACGGTAAGGAGTTTGCGGCTGTGCGCGCTGAACTGCAGGATTTGACCGCGCTCCAGGACACTCTCAAGAACAAGTTGATTGCTGCCGCTGCCAACTACGGGGAAACCCTGGCGGTGGAAGAGATCCTGCTGACCAATGTGGTCGTCCAGTAGGAGGCTACCATGCTCGGTTCTTACCCAGTTTCCGCACCCTCCGAGGATATTGCCGGGGAAGAAACCCATTTGCTGACCCGATATGCCTATCTGGTCAAGCGGGTTTGTTCCCACTTGCGCAGCCAGGTAAGTGCCGGGTTTGATCTGGAGGATTTCGAGCAAGTTGGGCTGATGGGGCTTCTGGAAGCCATCCGCCGCTACGGAGAGCCTGATGAAGCTTTCGAAGCCTTCGCCTTCAAGCGGATTCGCGGAGCAATCCTCGACGAGTTACGACGCCAGGACTGGCGTCCGCGCAGCCTGCGTCAGGCCGCCCACAACCTGAACCACGTCCGGCGCACGCTTTACAAGGAGCTAAACCGTGACCCCAGCGACGAAGAGCTGGCCCAGGCGGCCGGCGTGTCAGTGGAGGAAGTGCGGGAGCTGGCCTATGCCAACCAGGCCGAAGAGATGCAGTGCCTCGACGATTGGCTCGCCAAAGGGGGCGATACCGGCTCGGGGGGCATGGATCAATTGGAGCTGCAGCGCACCCTGGCCCAGGCTCTGGCCCAGATGCCGGAGCGGCAACGGTTGTTGATTGCCCTCTATTACCAGTATGACCTGAACATGAAGGAAATTGCCCTCACCCTGGGCCTGACCGAATCTCGGGTATGTCAGCTACACAAGGAGTGCCTGGCGACTCTCAATCAGCTATTAGGAAACGACTGACGTCATGCAAATTTTCATCGGCCTTTTCGTAGTTGCCCTGGGTGTATTCGGGGGCTTTGTGATGGCAAACGGCAAACTGATTGCCCTGTGGCAACCGGCGGAGCTGGTCATCATTTTAGGCGCCGGCTTGGGCTCCATGATCGTCGGCAATTCCACCATTGTCCTCAAGGACTGCCTGCGCCAGCTGAAAGGCTTGCTGGGCAGCCGCAAACAGGAAGGGGAACGGGCCCGCCAATTGCTCATGCTCATGCACCTGCTCCTGGAGGAAATCCGCAAGCACGGCC
>JAJUGC010000210.1 GCA_029268325.1 Gammaproteobacteria bacterium
ATTTGAAATATGACCTACTTCATAATTTACCGTAGGGCTTAAAAATTGCAAAATCCTTCTAGTTACTTTACTATTCAAAAGTCCTAAATAATAATAAATTTCTTTTTCCGTCTCATTCTCATCTAAGAATATTGAGCATCCAGCTACATCAAACAAAAAACCGTTTGGTATATATCTTACAGAAAATCCACCAATAGTAACCTTTGACCAAGTAATAGCTTCTTTAAAATAAAAATCAGTATTTTGAGGTCTTGATCTTAACTTACCTTTTTCATCTTTAAAATTTTTTATTTCTTCTCCATCGTTTTCCCAATTAACTACATACTGATTATTCCCAAACCATTTTCTAAACTCTCCGCCTTTCCTATGAGCGAACCACTTTCGGTCACTACGGGTAATGTCATTGGTGGGATGGCTAAATTTTTGTAGCGAAACTTCTTGCCACTTTCTGAGAAACTGATCGTTATCGCCAGTGTTGATTCCCTCCCTTATTACACAAGCATCGGACAATGAAGGGCATGAGCCAAAAATATTCCGCATGTCTGACGAGAGCCAATAAGCGATAGCACCACCGGGAATCTGTTGAAAATCCGCTACCGAAGCCCTATAAAAATACTGACTCATATCCTTGCTCTGTTCATGGCTCATGCCTGTTTCCCCTTGGGTAATACCTTGCGCGCCTGCGCCATATCCTGGTTGAAGCCGTCTGGTACGGGTTTGAATGGTGTTTCCGGAGAGCGGTGGTTGGACTGGAACTGGCGCAGAGCCAGTATGTCGATCTCGCCGGTAATGCTGTAGTCGTGATTGCCACCCTTGACCCGCAGCAGGTCGCGCTTCCAGCGCGATTTATAGGGAGCGCGGATGCGGCTGTCGCCGTACTGGCGGTTGTTGCATTGGATGATATAGGCGTGGATATCCAGTGCCGCAGACTCGACCAAGGCGTTGAAGGTGTCTATGTCGCTGTTCCATTCTGCTACAAACAGGGCGTCCACCTTGCCACGCAGGGCTGCCCGGTAACGGATATTGGTCAGCTCACTGCAGTTGAGCATGGCGAAGTGGAAATCTCCGTGCTGTATAACTGGCGGCTTGTCCCACTGCTGGCTCTTGGTGGGTTGCAGTTTCAGGCCGCCGAGCTTGAAGAGTTGTGTTTCTTCGTGGATGGCTGGTTTCTGTTTGTCCTGTCGATAGAGCATCAGCGAAGGGAAACCGAGGCCGTCGTGGGTCAGGGATGCCCAGAGCTGGTTGTGCACCTTCTTCCCCGGGGCGCGTAGATAATCGACACCCGTGATCAACGAGATGCGTCGACCGTTCAGCTTGCTTGCGATACGCATAAACCAGTGGGGCGGCATGGCCAGTTCCGGCAGGATCAGGTATCGGGCTCCATCCGGGCGGGATATCAGCTCATTGATCAGGCGGTTCAGACGCTGGTAGCGCTGGCGGCTGTTGGCTGCAGGCTGCCCAAGGGCGGCAGCGACAAAATTGCTGTCCGCTACTTCCCAGCTGGACACGGCAATAGTTTGTCTGGTCTCTGGCTCGCCGTCGGGAATCTCCAGATAGCGCTGCTGTTTATCCCAACAGGGCATTTTCTCCTGTTCCAGTTCAAAGCCACGCAGGGTGCAGACTACTTTCCCCAATGCCTCCTGGCTGGCTGTACTGAAAGGATCAGGGGCGATCAGATACAGTTCGTTGAGGCTGAACGGGCGTGTGGCGAAGTACAGGCCGGGCGGAATGCCTTTGGTTAGCTTGGGTTTGAACCAGCTTGCCAGGGTACTGATAGCGTCGCCAATACCGATATCCGGTATGTCGTCGGGTTGCCAAGGTGCTTGGTGCAGCTTGTTACGGCGTGGTATGCCACGCTGGCTGACCATTTCCTTGGGTAGACCACTGAAACGCAGAGGGATATGTGCAAGGTCATGGCTGAACAGGTAGGCCTGTTTGGCCTGCAGGTGTTTTTCGATTGCCGACGCTGGCCTATCCATCAGGAAGGGCCACAGGATACTTATAATCTGCTCACCCTGATCAGTGTCTAGCAGAGCTTTGAGCTCTCTCTTTCCTTCAGGGCTGAGGCGGGGTGGAAGGGCGGAAATGACACTTTCCGTGACTATGACTCTTAACGAATGGCTCCAGTCCGAAACATTGATCTGCGGCGGGGTGGCATGCCGCTCAAGACTTTTAATTGTTAGCTGGCAATCTGCAATGATGGACTCCAGCTTATCCAGGGCCTTGATCATTCTTGTGAGGTGACCGAAAACCTCACAAGCGGTTGCCATGCGTACAATGCGGGGCAGGTACTGCGCCAGTTCGAAGAACTTTACCGGTGTCAGCAGGTGGTCGATTACTGCGTCAAAGAAGGCGTGGCGGTGGGCTTGCCATGCGTCGGGCGGCAGGTCACGCTCGTAGGCTTCGTAGTCACGCAGATTCAGGGCAAAACCGGCGCGGTGCAGGCTGAGTGAGTCGGTTTTGCGCAGGTTATCGGCATGCTCTCCGGTGTTGCTGGTGGCCTTGAGCAGGTCGGTGGCAATGGTGCCAGGGCTTTCAGGCAGTGCAGGCAGAGATCGCCATTCGCTGGCGCGCTGGTTGATCTGCTCTCTGATGGCATTGACCAGCGCGGCTCCTGGGCCGCCGGAGAGAACGAACAGCTTGTTCTTGCTATTTTCGAAGGCGATACGGCAGTCATCCAGATATTCCGGCTTGAACAGAATGCTGCCGTTGTCCTGCTCCAACAAGTCCTTGCCGCCATCGCGGTTGATCACCCAGTTCCAGAAGTCACTGCTATTGGTCAGGTTACTGGTGTTCTCCATGACCAGCAGGATGTCGTCGACGTAACGTCCATAGTACAGAGGGACTACCTGCTGCTCGATAAATTGATCCAGCTTTATCAAGGCAGCATTAGCGACTACGGCCGAGGCAGGCAGACCAACTGGGAGCCCTTTTTGTAGCGGTGTGCTTTCAGCCCAGCTGTGCAGTGCACTGATAAACAGGAGGTTAAGGTGTCTCTGTTGATCCGTAAGACTCACCCTGGCCAACTCGTGAAAGGTCTCATCCAGCATGAAGTGAGCGTTCAACTCATGGTAGAAGCTGGTTACATCGGCTGTGAGGGCAATAACCTTCTTGCCAGCGGACAGGGCGCTGTCCATTGCCTTGATAGCACCGTCACGCCAGTCCCGGAAGGGCTTGAGGTAGGGTTTGAAGGAGCCCAGTGCCAGTGAGTTGATCTCGTTGTGACGGTTGCGGCGCAGGCGGCTGCCGTGGACATTGTCACTGAGCTGCTGGTCGAACAGATGGCCAACTTGCAGCATCCACAGAGCCGAGAGCACATGGAAGTCCATGCTGCAGCGGGCCATAAGGCGGAACTCGGCGGTGGGCGTGTTTCCTCGCTTGATCTGGCTTTGCCACTCACCTTCGGGGTCAGCGAAGATCAAAGCGGTATCGTTTTCTTCCTGCTGTTCTGCATCGCTCTTGCTGTCGGTACTGTCCTTATTGAAGCTGATGGCTTTGGGGGCTAATGTCCATGGGCCCAGAAAGTTGGGTTCTGTGACCCATTTCTTGCTTTTGCTGTTGATCAAACCTGCAAGCTTTTCCAGGTTTTCGATCAGGTTCTCTTCATAGTTCGCCATTTCAAATAATGGCGGATTGGTCGAGTAATAGAGGTCTACCTTGGCTTTTCGCCAGGCGAGCACGAGGTCAGATAACTGAATATTCACCGAATGGCCTCCAGCAGCATCCGGTTCTTCTCTGCTTCTGACTTCCCATCCACCAGTCGTATATAGGCACCTGCGTAGTTGGGGTAGGCGGCGTTTTCGATGACGAAGGCGGTGGTGGAGACGACTTCACCGCTGATACTGTCGAAGGCGCGGGCTCCCAAGTGGGCCATGGTGATGATGGTGGTGTGTTCCAGCAGCCATTCCCGCAGCTTTTCGTAGCTGGAGAGAAACATCCAGGACTGCATATTGATCTGGGCGTTGAAACCCTGGGGTTTCAGCAGGCCGAAGGCACGCTCCATGAACATGGCAAACAGGTCTGACTTGCTGTTGGGGTAGGCCCGTTTGGCAAAATCCTTGATAGCCGTGTTCATTCCTTTACTGCCCATATAGGGCGGGTTGGCGATGACCGCATCGTAGCGCTGGGCGAGGATCCAGGCTTGCTGAAGATAAGGCAGCAGGGTCTCTGCGGCGGGCTTCTGCATATTGTCGCCGGTGCGGGCCAGGTCGCGCAGTTGCTGCAGCAGCTCCAGCAGGGGCTGGGCGTCGGCTTCGGGTACTTCGATGAGGGAGCCGAAGGTCTTGGCCTGGGTGAAGGCATGCAGGGTGCGTTGGAGTAGTTGGTAACGGTGATCGGCTGCGGGGGCGCTGAGGTCGGCTTGCTCGCTGACGAACAGGCTCTGGGATTGGCCGCGCTGCCAGTCACCGCCGAGGTTCAAGGCCGCCCAGAGCTCGTTGAGCTTGAGGTGGGTGGTTTCCTTGAGGCTGAGGATATTGAGTTGCAGCTCGCCGTCGGCGATGCGGTTGAACAGGCGTCGGTCGTCCTGGCGGGCGAGCATCAGCAGGGCAAAGCCGGCCAGTTGACCGGCGCGGTCGTCGATGTCCAATCCGTACAGATTGTGCTTGAGGATCAGCTGGGGAATATCCCGGCTGCGGTAACCACGTTCTTCGTAGATGGCTTTGAGCAGCTGATAGGCTTCCACGAGGATATGCCCTGAACCGCAGGCCGGATCAAGCACTTTTATGGATTCCGGCTCGATGCTGGACGGGGTGTTGGCAGCCATGTGGGCAAGCACTTCTGCCGGTTGTTCGCCGGGCCCTATGTAGTAGGGCAGCCGATCCTTCAGGGGTGAATCCGGGTAGGTCTGCAGCCAGAGGCGACCTACGGAGTTCTGCACCAGGTATTGCACGATCCAGTTGGGGGTAAACAGCTGGGTGGCGGCGGGGATGTCCGCGCTTTTGACCACCTTACCGATGACCTGATCCTTCTTCTCGCTGATATAGAACTGGTAGAGCCAGCCGATGA
>JAJUGC010000211.1 GCA_029268325.1 Gammaproteobacteria bacterium
GATTTCGGTTTCTTCCAGCGGCAGGTAGTGGCGCACGGACATAATGCCCTGCCGATAGATCTCCTCGTAGGGCGTCAGGTTCGAGACAATCAAGTTCTCGGCAAAAAGGCGACGCTCCAAGGCATTCAAGGCAAACCAGAAGGTCTTTTCCATCAAGCCAAGTGCCGGTTGTTGGGGTCCTGCCATGAATGTCCCTTTGTCGTGATTTTTTAGTCGTGTTCAGTTCGGAGGCGCATTATAGTCGAAGCGCCAGCCATGAACAGCATCCCGCCCTAGACGGAAGTCTCAAACAGATCCAGCTGTCCCTGAAAGCGCTCCGGCTCCCGGAACCGCACTCCCAGGCCAAGTAGACGCACCTTACGCATTCCACGGCGGAAGGCCTCTTCAAACAGTGCCTCAAACCCTTCCCGAGAAGGTTGTTGCTGGCGTTCCAGGGTGGTAGACACAAAGTCGGCAAAGCGCAGCTTCACGAAACTCTTGTCGATAGGTGCCCGGGAAGCCACCCGCTGCAGGCGCGCCATCAAATCCTCGAATAAGCCTGGCAACTGCTCCAGGCACTCTTCCCGATCCAGGTCCTGAGGAAAGGTTTCCTCAACACTCACCGATTTGCGGACCCGGGACGTACTCACTTCCCGCTCGTCGATCCCCCGGCACAACTGATACAGGCGCGTACCAAACGAGCCAAACTCCTGCTCCAGCTCCACCAGACTAAACTGCTGGAGCTCGCCACAGGTACTCACCCCCATATTCCGGATACGAGCCGCGGTTACCTTGCCCACACCATACAGACTCTCAATCGGCAGGGCCTGGACAAACTCCGGCACCTGCTCCGGCGTTACCACTTTCAGACCGTCCGGCTTGTTCCAGTCACTGGCGACCTTGGCGATAAACTTGTTCGGCGCCACCCCGGCGGAAACCGTCACCCCCACTTCCTGTCGCACCCGACGCCGGATTTCCTCGGCAATCAGGGTCGCACTGCCCTGACAGGCCCTGGCACCGGTCACATCGATATAGGCTTCATCCAAGGAAAGGGGTTCGATCTGCTCACTGTAATCCCGGTAAATGGCCATGATTTTCCGGGACACCTCCCGATAACGGTTCATCCGGGGAGGCACCAGAATCAGATCCGGACAGAGACGCAACGCCTTGCCGGTGGGCATGGCGGATCGAACCCCAAAGGCGCGCGCCTCATAGTTGCAGGTAGCAATGACTCCGCGCTGTTCCGCACTGCCGCCCACCGCCAAGGGACGCCCGCCAAAGCGGGGGTTGTCCAGCACTTCGACGGCGGCATAGAAGCAGTCGCAATCACAGTGAATGATTTTACGGGGAGATGGGCTGTTGGCTACCATAGCCCTTCGATTATCAACAAGAACTGTACTTTTATCCAGAGCTTGTACAGGGAGCCGAAACCAGCCCAAGTCTCCAATGAACCCTGCCACAGAAACAAACCGCCAGGGTTAGACCCCCGCTCCGGACTCCAGTACAATCACTGCCGACCCGGTTGGAACCCGTTGCGATCAGGCGAGCGAACTCAGGCACCGGAATGGATACGCCCTTCCCGTCCCCATAGCGATCAAGCAGCTACCTGATGGAACAGGTTCTTATTTCCATGCCATTATCTCTATCTATAAGGATGAGCCAGGACTCATGACCCAGGCCCAGAATTCTGCATCCGACCAATCTACGTTTCGCGTACGGGCAACCTTCGCGCCGCTGACCCATCTTGAACTGACCAACTTCGAACCAGGCCGCTTCGAACGGGAACTCGAAGAAAAAGCTCAGCAAGCCCCCATGTTTTTCCGGGAAAGCCCGCTGGTACTGAGCCTGGAACGACTAGCCGATCCCGACCTGGAAATTGATTTTGCGCAGCTACTGGACATTTGCCAGCGTCAGGGAATCAAGCCGATTGCAATCCGGGGCGGCAACCTGGTTCACCAAACCGCGGCGCGGGGCGTGGGTCTTCTGGTGCTTCCCGCTAACAAGCCTCATAGTGGTGCGGAGCCTGCCCTGGAACCGGCCCCCAAGGTCGAGGCCCCTGCCGCCCCCGAACCGGCACCGGCCCGCCTTACCAAGCTGATTGACCATCCGGTCCGCTCCGGGCAGCAGATTTATGCCGCCGGCGCAGACCTGATTGTCACCGCCCCGGTCAGTGCTGGCGCCGAACTGCTCGCCGATGGGCACATCCATGTTTATGGGCCATTGCGCGGAAGGGCCTTGGCTGGCGTGTTAGGAAATACTGAGGCCAGAATATTCTGCCGAAGTCTGGAAGCCGAGCTTGTATCCATCGCTGGACAGTATAAAATCAGCGAGGATTTGCAGAATGGCAGTGAATGGCGTAAGTCCGTACAGATAATGTTGCGCGAAGACCGCTTGGTCCTTGAGCCTATCTGAGAACGTCTTAACCTGTACTTCAGAAGCTATTGTCAACGCGCCCATCCAGTGGGCTTCGCGGTAACCTAGACGAGGGGAAACATTCCCCCGCTATTCCCAAACAAATAAAGAAGGTATTCAACCTTGGCCAGAATCATCACGGTGACCTCCGGTAAAGGCGGAGTCGGAAAGACCACGACCAGTGCGTCCATAGCCACAGGTCTTGCCTTGCGTGGCCACAAAACTGCCGTCATCGACTTTGACGTGGGCCTGCGCAACCTGGACCTGATCATGAACTGCGAGCGCCGCGTCGTTTATGATTTCGTCAATGTGATCAATCAGGAAGCCAACCTGACCCAGGCCCTGATCAAGGATAAGCATTGCGATAACCTCTGGATCCTGCCGGCCTCCCAAACCCGTGACAAAGACGCCCTGACCAAAGAAGGCGTAGAGCGGGTACTCAACGAGCTGTCCGAGCGGGTGGACTATATTATCTGTGACTCTCCGGCGGGCATTGAGCATGGCGCTTTCATGGCCATGTACTTCGCCGACGAAGCGATCGTCGTCACCAACCCGGAAGTTTCCTCCGTACGGGACTCAGACCGTATCCTGGGCATTTTGCAAAGCAAATCCCGCCGCTCTGAACTGGAACAAGAGCCCATCAAGGAGCACCTGCTGCTCACCCGTTATAACCCGGAGCGGGTTGCCAAGGGTGAAATGCTCGGTGTGCAGGACGTGCAGGAAATCCTGTCGATCGAGCTGCTGGGTGTTATCCCTGAGTCGAAGGCGGTTCTCACGGCCTCCAACCAGGGTATCCCTGTCATTCATGACGACAAAAGCGATGCCGGCCAGGCATACGCCGACGCCGTCGCCCGCTTGTTGGGCGAAACCGTGGAGCAACGCTTCATTGAGGCGCCCAAGAAGGGCTTCCTTAAGAGAATGTTCAGGGGGAATACATGAGCCTGTGGGATTACTTCCGGAACAAAAAACCGGATACGGCCTCTGTGGCCAAGGAGCGGCTTCAGATTATCGTTGCCCATGAGCGGGGCCGGCGTAATCAACCCGATTACTTGCCCCAGCTGCAACAGGAACTGATCGAAGTCATCAGCAAATACGTCAAGATCGACAAGGACATGGTTCAGGTTCAACTGGACAAGTCCGACTCCTGTTCAGTTCTGGAACTGAACGTCACCCTGCCGGATTAATCGGTCCGCATGGCGGGCACGGCAAGATTCTTGTAGTGCCCGCCTGCAACGGCCCTCCCGCCAGCGTTCAGCTACTGCCAGCCATCAATCTATAACCGGCGCCTCAATACCGCGCTTAGCATTGGCCCAATTACCATTTGCCCCCCACTCACCATTTGGCCCCCAATTACCATTTGGCCCCCAATTACCATTTGGCCCCCAATTACCATTTGGCATAGTGGTCTTCCGCCAGTCCCGGCACCTGATCCAGCCGAATCACTTCCCCCAAGGCCGTACGGACTTCACCGCTGTAGTAGCCAAAGAACTGTCGAAAGTTCGAAGCCAACAACCAGGCATTAATCTTTTCTACCCGATGGCCCAAGGGTTGGAACTCCAACTTGACCCGCTTGTCGGAGGTTTCGATCTGCCAGGGCTGGTCGGGCTGGTAGCGGTTATAGCGAAACACCGCCAGATCCAGCTTCAGCAATCGGTGATCCAACCACAGGGCATTTTCGGTCACCCCAGTTTCGTTGACACCGGCTGCCAGGTTCAATCCAAGGGAGCGGCCATCCGGCAGGCAGGCTGAAATACTGGCCCAGTTCCAAGCGGTTTCCCGGCGCATGAAACCGCAACTCCAGTCATAGCCTGCCCGGCAGTTTTCATCCAGTACATAGCGGTGTCCCGGCGTTAGGATCTCGCCAGTCACCGGGAGGCCGGCCGCCTTTTGGGTGTAAACCCAGCCATTGTAGCCAGCCCGGGAGCAGACCCTCAGGGGCTGGAACCGGGAGGGCTCACGCATTTGCCCTGCCACTTCCAAGCAACGGGTAACTTTGACCCGTACATCCCGACCGCGCTGCACAGAGTGCGCATCCACCTCCAGCCTGGCCCCTCGCCAGCGACAATAACTGACCCCGTCGTCGGGCGTAACCGGAAGGAAAGTCCCCAGCGCGGCCGGCGTCAGGCAGCTGAACTCTTTCAGTTCGCGGGTTTTGAAATCGAATACATAGGCAAAGCCATTACCTACCAGCCGCAGGTCTACAACAGCCACACCAGCGATAAAGTCCGGGCCACAGAGGGATGCAAACTGGAACTGGTTGAAACCCAGGAAACGGCTGAGTCGGCTGCGCGGCCGATCCATGGGGGAGCGCAGGTCATAATCCATGTAGTTAACCCGCCCGACCGGACTGGTCATCACCCCGAACGCCGGTTCTCCCCGGGCATTGATCAAGTCGGTCAGGATAGGTTCCTGTTTATCCACGGGTGTTTTCTCCGAAAATAGGATCTCTTATCATTTTTGTACCAATATCCCATGCTACTATACCCAGCCCGCTAGGGAAGAATTACCTCACCCCTCAGGGAAGAATTGATCGTCTCCCGTGACGCTCATCCAATAATCAAAATAGTGATAACACCTCCATCATTATGACCATTTCTTTTTTGCCTTTTGTTTCAC
>JAJUGC010000212.1 GCA_029268325.1 Gammaproteobacteria bacterium
ACTGCAGCCAGAACGGCAGCAGGGCGATCAAAATGAAGACCACTTCACCGGCGTACATGTTGCCGAATAGACGCAGCGCGAGGCTCAGTGGCTTGGTCAGCAGTCCCAGCACTTCCAGGAACAGGTTGAATGGAATCAGTGCCCAATGGTTGAACGGGTGCAACGTCAACTCTTTGGTGAAACCGCCGACACCTTTCACTTTGAAGCTATAGTAAATCATCAGGATGAAGACACCGATGGACAGACCGAAAGTACCGTTGGGGTCTGTGGTCGGAACAATCTTCCAGTAATCAAGCCCCAGGGCATGACCAATGCCGGGTACCAGATCCACCGGCAGCCACTTGAGGCTGTTCATCAAGAACACCCAGACAAAGATGGTGAGCGCCAGAGGCCCGATGATGGGGTTACGGCCATGGAAGGTATCGCGCACGATGCCTTGGATAAACTCAACCAGAACCTCAACCAGGTTTTGCAGTCCTGAGGGGACACCTGCCGTAGCGCGGCGTGCAGCGGCGCGGAACAGTGCAATGAAAATGATCCCTGTCAGCAGCGAGAAGAACATGGTATCCACGTGGATAGCCCAAAAGCCCATTGCCTGGACTTCTTGTGCATTCTCCGCCAACTTCCAACCCAACTCAGGATGCTTGCCGTAAGTTAGATTCTGCAGGTGATGCACAATGTATTCTGATGAAGAAGCGTTCTCAGCTGCCATACCTTACTCTCAAGCTCACTTTCGTGGTGGCTAGCGCCCCAGAATCCAGGGTACCAGCCAATTAGTCATTTGAAGCGCTATAAAGGCGATCAACATGGCCAGGGGTTCAAGAGGCTCGACGAAGGTATACGTCAGCGCAAAGAGAACGATGATCAGGCCAAACTTGATGGATTCGCCCTTATAAAAGGCATTAACAATCTGGCGCGTAGCTCGTGCGCCGGAGTAGGCGAAGGATTGGCGGACAAAAAAGTAGTTGGGCAAGATAAAGATGAATCCCCCCAACAGCGCTGACAGTGCGTGCACTTTACCAACGGTGTATGAAATCGTCGCGACAACAAAGGTTACAGCTAATTGGAACCAGATGACGCGATTGATCGGCGGACGCTTCATATTCTCACTAATACCAGCTCGTTATGAGCGTTCCGCAGTCTGCTTAGCCCCCCGCCTTCCGGTTGTCGCATAAGCCGGCAACCTTAAGGCGGAGCAGATTATATGGGTATTGATCATGCCGTTCAACCGCAACTTCCCGCTCGTGATCAGTTTAGTCAATTACGGTAATCCACTGTTCGGCTCGGGCTTCCACAGCTTGTGCTGATCATTAAATGATCACCCCAGATGTAGTAGAATACTGGTTTTAAACCAATGCTTTCCTGTGCAGAAAAAAGTTTGGACGTGCTGTTGGGGCATTTAGTGGATCTTGGCCAGAATGCCATCCAGCTCGTCCAGGCTGTTGTACTGGATCACCAACCGGCCCTTACCTTTAGCATTGTGGTCTATTTTCACCACAGCTCCCAGGGTATCGGACAGATCGGACTGCAGACGCAGAAGGTCTGGATCGGGCCGGGCGGGTTCCTTGCTCTCCGGCTTTTCAGATTGGATGCGGCGCACCAAGGCTTCGGTCTGACGCACCGACAAGCCCTTGGCCACAATGGTACGGGCCACCTCCACCTGCTGCTCTTCGCTCAAGGTCAGCATGGCGCGGGCATGGCCCATTTCCAGGTCCCCATGCTCCAGCATGGTACGGACCTCACCGGTCAGCTGGATCAGGCGAAGCAGGTTGGTGACCGTGGTGCGGGACTTACCAACGGCTTCAGCCACTTCTTGCTGGGTCAGGCCGAACTCGTCCTGCAGGCGCTTGAGGGCGACGGCTTCTTCAATAGGATTGAGATCTTCCCGCTGGATGTTTTCGATCAGCGCCATGGCAATGGCGGCTTCGTCGGGCACTTCGCGGATAATGGCCGGTATCCGATCCTTGCCGGCTATCTGGCTGGCACGCCAGCGGCGTTCGCCGGCGATAATCTCATAACGATTGTCGCCAATGGGGCGTACCACGATCGGCTGCATCACCCCTTGCTGACGAATGGAGTCGGCCAGCTCTTCCAGGGCGGCCGGATCCATATCCCGCCGAGGTTGATACTGGCCCCGTTGCACCAGCTCCACGGGAAGCTCACGCAGTTCGCCGTCGGATGCACCGCCAGCTCCCTTGTCTTGGACATTCCCCAGCGAACCCGCCAGCAACGCGCCCAGACCGCGCTCCCCCAAACCCCGTTTCTTTCCCGCCATGAGTACTCTTGTCGTTTTCCTGAAGTGCTGTGGTTGACCTGAAAGCTTCTGTTTACCGAAAGCCTTATCTGCCAGAAAAGTATCTACCTACCAGAGAAGCTTCTAAATAGCCCCAAAGCCTCTCTTACTTGAAAGTCGTCTAATTGCCAGAAGTGCTGCCGGTATACGTGCAGACCGCCTAGGCCTGAGCCGCCTTGCGTGGCGCTGCCTTTTGCTTGGAGCGACGGATGATTTCCCCCGCCAGGGCCAAATACGCCACCGCTCCCTTGGAGTTGCGGTCGTACTTCAAGGCTGGCAGGCCATAACTGGGCGCCTCGGCCAGCCGCACGTTACGCGGTATGACCGAACCATAGACCTTGTCGGGGAAGTATTCCATCAATTGCTGGGACACATCAATGGTCAGGCTATTGCGCGGGTCGTACATAGTACGCAACAAACCTTCGATTTCCAGCTGCGGATTGACGGTTTCCTTGATTTGCTCAATGGTTCGCATCAGCGCTGCCAAGCCTTCCAAGGCGTAATATTCGCACTGCATGGGAATCAACACACTGTCAGCCGCCACCAGCGCATTGACGGTGAGCATATTCAACGCCGGCGGACAGTCGATAATAATGAAGTCGTACTGGTCGCGGATCTCATTCAACGCCAGGCGCAAACGGTGCTCACGCCCAATTTCGTTGAGCAGTTCCACGTCCGCGGCGGTCAGGTCCCCATTGGCGGGCAGCAAATCGTAACCGGCGGCTTCTGCCTTGATGATGACATCCTGGATGGAGCGACGCTTGGTCAGGACTTCATAGCAGGAGGATTCCAAGGTGTTCTTGTCGATCCCACTGCCCATGGTGGCGTTACCCTGGGGATCGAAATCAATGAGCAGGATCTTGCGCTTGGTTGCAGCCAAGGATGCGGCGAGATTGACACAGGTGGTCGTTTTGCCCACTCCGCCCTTTTGGTTGGTGACCGCAAAGATCCGTGCCATGACTTTATCTCTCTACCTAGTAACTGATAACCGCGACCCTGAGCCCGAAGTTCAGGCCTTGGCGATAATAAGCAAATGCCGCTCGCCTTCACAGTCGGGAACGGACAACGGCTGCTCCAACTCCACCCGATAGTCTTCCGGCAACTGCGCCAACTCGTCCTGGGGATACTGCCCTTTCATGGCATAGAGCCGGGTATCCGGCCCCACCAGATGGCGCGTCCAGTGTACAAAGTCCGCAATCGAAGCAAACGCCCGTGACAGGATACCATCCGCCACCCATTCGGGGCGCACCTGTTCAATCCGTCCCTGCCGCACCTCCACATTGGGAAGCGTCATTTCCAGTTTGCACTGGGTCAAGAAGCGGGTTTTCTTGCCATTGCTGTCCACCAGCAAAAAGCGCCGCTCGGGAAACAAAATAGCCAGTGGAATGCCTGGCAGCCCGGGCCCCGTGCCCACATCAATGAAGCGCTCCCCCTGGATGAAGGGCGCCACACTGAGGCTGTCGAGCAGATGCCGTGGAATCATCTCTTCCACATCCCGCACCGCTGTCAAATTATAGGCGAGGTTCCACTTGGCAAGCAGCTTCAAATATTGGAGCAGCAAGTCCACCTGATGGGAGTCTACCACGAGGCCCTGGGCACGGATGCCCTGCTCGAGCCGCTGGCGAAGCAGTGTATCGTCAATCATCGTGGATCAGGCCGACTCCCGCTCCACCAGGGAACGCTTCTTCAAATGAATCAACAGCAAGGAGACCGCCGCCGGCGTCACACCCGGAATCCGGGAGGCTTGCGCCAGGGTCTGGGGCCGGATTTCCTTGAGCTTCTGCTTGATCTCGTTGGACAGTCCTGCAATGGTGTCATAGTCCAGGTCTGCGGGCAGTGCCGTATTTTCATGCTTGCGCAGCTTCTCGATCTCGTCGAGCTGACGGCTGATATAACCTTCGTACTTGACCTGGATTTCCACCTGCTCCGCGACCTGGGGGTTATCCACAGCCTGGCCGCCAATCTCGGCAATATGGTGGTATTCGATTTCGGGGCGGCGCAACAGTTCTGCCAGATTATGCTCCCGCTGGATGGGGCTGGCCAGATAGCGGTTAGCAATCTCGCCCTTGTCCGTACCCGGACGTACCCAGGTGGTGTTCAGGCGCTGGCGCTCCTGCTCGATCGCCTCGCGCTTTTCACAGAAAGCAGCCCAACGCTCATCGTCCACCAAGCCAAGGTTACGACCAATTTCCGTCAGTCTCAGATCGGCGTTGTCTTCCCGCAGGATCAGACGATACTCCGCCCGGCTGGTAAACATCCGGTACGGCTCGCGGGTGCCCATGGTAATCAAGTCGTCCACCAGCACTCCGATATAGGCCAGATCCCGGCTCGGATACCAGCCATCTTTACCTTGGGCGCGCAGTGCGGCATTCACGCCCGCCAGCAAGCCTTGGGCGCCCGCTTCTTCATAGCCGGTAGTGCCGTTGATCTGGCCTGCGAACCAAAGGTTGCGCAGTTGCTTGGTTTCCAGGGTGTGCTGCAGATCCTGGGGATTGAAGAAATCATACTCAATGGCATAGCCGGGCCGGGTGATATGGGCATTTTCCAGGCCGGCAATGGAGCGCACCGCCGCCAGCTGGATATCGAACGGCAGGCTGGTGGAAATCCCGTTGGGATACAGCTCATGGGTGGTCAGCCCTTCCGGCTCGATAAAGATCTGGTGGGAG
>JAJUGC010000213.1 GCA_029268325.1 Gammaproteobacteria bacterium
AAGCTGGCCGCCCAGCAGGCGGCTGCCGAGAAAGCGGAACGGGACCGGGAGCTTAACCGCCAACTGAAGGAACAGGCCGAGCGCAAAGCCATCGCCGCCCAGATCGAGCAGCTCATCACCCTGAACCGGCTGCCCCGGGAAGGGGATATCGCCTACAACTTCGTGGACCAGAACAAGGTCAAGCGCATCTATGTGACGGAGGCCATTCGCGACAAACTCAGCGAGGGCCTGCTGGCCATTGTGAGCCTCAAGGAACAATACGAAGTGGTACCCGCCAAGGTGGCCGAGAAGATCCGCCAGCGGGACGAGGCCTGCGTTATCCTCTGCAACGACCGCCAGGCCGACCTCACGGATGAGGACGACCCATACGCGGACTACAAGATTCCCGACGATCTGATGTGGTAACGCCGAGTCCATTCCGGTTGCCCACCGGCGATCCGGGATGGATTATCAGGCTTTTGCAGGGTCAGGCGGCGCTGTCCTGCTCCAGAGACTTCATGTCGATCACAAAACGGTACTTCACGTCGCTCTTGAGCATCCGCTCATAGGCTTCGTTAATCTTCTGGATGGGAATCAGCTCGATATCCGAGACAATGTTGTGCTCGCCACAGAAATCCAGCATTTCCTGGGTCTCTGCAATCCCCCCGATCAACGAACCCGCCAGGCTGCGGCGTTTGAGAATCAGGTTGAACACTTCGGGCGAGGGATGCTGCTCGGCCGGTGCACCCACCAGGGTCATGGTGCCCTCCCGTTTCAGTTGATTGAGGAAGAGATCCAGATTGTGGGGAGCCGCCACCGTATTCAGGATAAAGTCGAGGCTGTTGCGGTACTTTTTCATCTCGTCCCGATCCTTTGACACCACCACATCCTTGGCCCCCAGGCGCAGGGCATCCTCCCGCTTATTGGGTGAAGTGGTATACAGAATCACTTCCGCCCCCATGGCACTGGCCAGCTTGATAGCCATATGACCCAGGCCGCCCAGCCCGACTACCCCCACCTTCATCCCTTTACCCACTTTCCAGTGCCGCAGTGGCGAATAGGTGGTGATACCGGCACACAGCAGTGGCGAGGCAGCAGCCGGATCCAGGTTTTCCGGAATGCGCAGGACAAAGGACTCCTTGACCACGATATTGTTAGAATAGCCCCCGTAAGTCATGCCACCGGTATGGCCTTCCTCACCGTTGTAGGTTCCCACAAAGCCGTTTTCACAGTACTGTTCCAGCCCTTCATGGCAGGCATCGCAGTGCTGGCAGGAATCGACCATACAGCCCACGCCCACCAAATCACCGACTTTGAACTTGCTGACCTGATCTCCAATTGCCGTAACCCGCCCGACAATCTCATGGCCAGGAATCACCGGATAAACGGTATTGCCCCACTCGTTGCGGGCCGTATGCAGGTCCGAGTGGCAGACACCGCAGTACATGATTTCGATCTGGACATCCTGGGGTTGTGGCTCCCGCCGCTCAAAACGATGTGGAGCCAGTGGCGCATCTGCCGCCAGCGCGGCATATCCAAACGACTTGATCATGAATAAACTCCTCCTGAAGGTCGGTTTCCAGAACGTTCAACCGCTCTTGGGCCTATACATTGGTCGCACCGTTCAAGAGTAAACGATATTTCCTCTCACAGGCAGTCAATTGCTCTTGCAACTGTTGCCGCAACTCCATTTCCTGTTGCAGCTTCTGCCGGGTTTCCGCCAGCTCTTGATCCAGAAGGTACTGGGCTTCCTTGTAACGGGTAATATCCACAAAGGCACTGCGGCAGTATTCCGAACCCCGGCTGCGAGCGCAGACGATCTCGCTGATCAGCTGGATCTCGCAGCGGCGTCCATCACTACACCGCAGGGTCAGCTCCGTACCCGTGATTTTGTGGCCTGAAAAAACCTGCTCCAGGTGCTGAAAAAAGCGTTTTATGCACTCCGCCTCCACCCAATGGCTGAAGCCGCTGCCAATAATGTTCTGATTTTCCTCGCCCAGGGTCCGGGCGGCCTGCAGATTAGCCTGCAGGATACAGCCGCTGCGGTTGAGTGTCAGATAACCAACGGGAGCATGGTCATACAGCCGTTGATAGCGGTCGCGAGCCACTTCCAACTGCAATTGGGATGAGCGCAGCTCCCGGTTCTGCAGTTCCAACTGGAGTTGATAGACTTGCACCTCGCGCCTCAGCCAGGACGGATCTGGATCCTCCTGCATAACGTCGTGGGTGGCAAGCAAGTCCAACTCTGCCTGAAGTTCTTTCGTGGTGAGGTTTCTGGGATTCTGATTCATGGCCGCCTTCCCCTGGTTCTAGCCCGGATCCTGACTCCAGGGATACACCTGGACTCCTCCGCAAGCACTCGAAAGTCCTTTTCCACCGTTTGATGTGCGGTACAGCATTCGGTTTTCTCAAACCGGTAACAGAATCATTTGTGCTTGTAAGCACTGGTGCCAGGTGCCAGCCTGGGCACCTGCTGTGGGCAATATCGCAGCAACACCAATGCCTTTAACATTATTAGACAATAGTGCCGTTTATAACCAAAGTGGATTGGGTGAAGAATCAGTCACAGTCCATCCTCTCCCTGTGACGCACTCGGAGAAAGGTGAAAAAACTGGTTGAAAAAAGCTCTGTTTGGAGAGACCAGCAGAACCTGGGCGGGGTCGTCGGGCAGACACAGAGGTCTGCCCCTACACACGAAAACACTAATCCAGCTTGCACCGCCAAAACTTAATTCTCCAATTGGGCATCCATGGAGATCTGGGCGTTCAACACCTTGGAGACCGGGCAGCCGGTCTTGGCATCATTAGCCGCCTTTTCAAACGCCTGCTGATCCGCTCCCGGCACTTTTGCCCGCACCTCCAGATGCACCTTGGTGATGGTAAAGCCGGCACCGTCTTTTTCGATTTCCACCGTGGCCTTGGTGTTGATACTGTCTGCGGTCAGCCCGGCGGCGCCCAACTGGCCCGACAGCGCCATGGAAAAACAGCCCGCATGGGCCGCGGCGATCAGTTCTTCGGGATTGGTGCCGTTGCCACTTTCAAAGCGGGTGCTGAAAGAATATTGGGTATCCGACAAGACGCCACTATCGCTGGAGATGCGGCCCTTTCCGTCCTTGATGCCGCCGTTCCAGACGGCTGATGCGCTACGTTTCATAATCCCTCCTGAGCATGAAAAGCGGATCGAGACTGCTTGTGAGACCCTAAATATACAGAGGCGTGGTCACAGAAAACCCTACGTCGCGCTGTAAGGATCTTAGAGTCTGTACCTGCGCGCCAGAATGGCACCGACACCTAGCCCCAGGCCCATGGCCGCCAAACTCATATACAGGGATTTGTCAGAAATTCGCAGCTCCCAACCCGGCGTCAGTCGTTTGGGTACCAACTTGTAGTCCACCACATAAGCCAGCCCGGCGGTCGCCAAGCCACCCGCCAGCGCCACCATGGGGCCACGCCGATCAGCCTGTTCTCCGAACAGTTTCTGAAACACTGCCGCCCACCAGAGTCCGGCGCCAGCGTTAATAACGAGGCCCGGCAGGCTGTGCCGGGCACTGAAGCCGTCCACCTGGCCGGCCTCGGCTCCCCAGAGCACATGGGAGGTGGAATTGATGGGTGCCAGACTACTGTGGCTGTCTTTGCGACCGCGGGCGGCGACCGTTGCCATCACGGCCAGATCCGCAGTTAGTGCGGGAATGATGCTGTCTTTCAATGCCTGCTGGGTACTTTTCATGGGACTGCCCTTCCTGTTCAGGAGTCTGCGGAATCACAGAAATCACACCGGACCTTTCTCCAGTGTAGGCATCCCATCAACCGGGCCCAAACCGGCCCCTAGTGAGGCTGGTTGGTCTCCTGGGCATATTGCTCGTGCCGCTTGCGGACATTGCGAAACAGCTGGCGGAAGTTGTGCTTGTCCTCCGGCTGGAACGGCAACGGGCGGCACTGCTCGGCGGCCATCAGGCCCAGCCGTACGGTCATCAGGCCGTTGATCACACCCTGGGAAAAACGCTGGGACAGCTTGCCCACCAGATCACTGCCCATGGCCTCCGCCAGGGCATCGCTCACATAATGGCTGGCCCCGGCGGTGACCAGATTCTGCAGTACGTACTTGAGCAGGGTCAGGCTGCCGGTAAAGCCGGGCCGCACCCCGTAGTGGCTGGCAATGGCCCGGATCATCCGGGTGTTGCGCCAGAGCGTGAGCAGCACATCCAAAGCCGCAAAAGGGCTAATGGCCGTCACAATGGCCGTATCCACCGCATAACGGTTAATGATGGCGTAGGCCTGGGCATCCATGGGCTTGATCATCACTCGGCTGAAGCGATCCAGGATTTCGCCGTTGGTGTGATAGTCCGCAATGGATTCCTCAAACTGGGACAGGCGCCGCTGCAGGGGTGGCTGGGCGCTGTAGAGATCGGCAAAGCGCTGAACCAGCCTTCTCGCCTGCCCCTGGCCCGGTTCGGCCAGAGCTGCTTCTGCCAAGCGACGCAGCTCGCAGACTTCCTGCAAGCGGCGGTAATCCCGGATTTCCCGCCCCACCAGCCACAACAGGGCAATCATCACACCTGCCATCGCCACACTCAACACGACTCCCAGGGTGAGGCTGCGCTCATATTGCAGCGACAGATAACTGTAGGCATCCACGCCAATGACCAGGATCAGAAACAGGATGCCGAACCGGATCAGCCAGCGGACGGCGGCATTGCTGGACCTCGCCACGGGCTCCAGTTCTGCCAGCCTTTGGGCTTCTTGCTCACTGCTGCTACGCAGCTCTTCGTATTCCAGCGGTTCTTCCACATCAAACTGGAACGGACGGGCCTGAGGTTCCAGCTTGTGTTCCGTCTCCTCCGGCGGTAGATCAAAACTGAAAGGCCTGTGGGGCGGACGCTCTTTCATTCCAGCTTGTCTCCGATCAGAAAGTTCAGGGCCCGGTCGATGCCGATATGGGGCAGCGGGTTCTTGCCCAGCCCCGA
>JAJUGC010000214.1 GCA_029268325.1 Gammaproteobacteria bacterium
CCTGGGTGGGTTTATCTTTTGGGTGCTGGGGATCCAGGGCGTGGTTCTCTGGGCAGTGGTCATGACCATCCTGTCGCTCCTGCCGGCGGTGGGTTCTGCCCTGGTGTGGGTGCCGGCGGCCATCTACCTGCTCGTGATGGGGCATATGTGGCAAGGGATCATTCTGATCTTGTTCGGAACCTTCGTCATCGGCCTGGTCGATAACATCCTGCGTCCAATCCTGGTGGGACGGGATACCAAGCTGCCCGACTATTTGGTGCTGCTGTCCACCCTGGGCGGCATTGCCCTGTTTGGCCTCAATGGCTTTGTGGTCGGCCCGGTAATCGCCGCCCTTTTCCTGGCCTTCTGGCAAATTTTCATGCAGGAGTTCAACCCTTCCTGACCCCCGGTACAACTCTAACCCGTTCTCAATAGCCATAGGGCCGAGCAGCTTTTACAAGTTTGCGTAAAATCTGCACTTCCTAACAGGGCGCTGGGTAACCAGCGCCCACTTTCCTCCGTTCCAAACCCGTTTCAAGGGGCTGTCCTACCTTCCAAAGGGCCGGTCGGGAGCGGCCCCTTTAGCTTGGTTCAGTCTTTGCTTGAGGTATTGGATCAGTCGCCAGAAGACCTCCGGCCATCCCGAAGTCTCAGGAGGGTTCCCCAGCCTGGGATTTTTCCTTCCAGAGCGTCCGGTCTTCAACCGGGGAGCGACTCAGCACAGAGGGCCTGTCCATGCCAGTCCAGCCTCGCAATTCTCCCAACCGGTATGTCCAGGGCGTTCTTGATCCCGCCTCCCGGGACTTTTATATCCACACCCTGCAACTGCTCAATGAGGCGCAGATTCCCTTCATGTTGGGCGGAGCCTATGCCCTGGCCCAATACACCGGAATCGAGCGCCACACCAAGGACTTGGATATCTTTGTGCGGCCCCGGGACGCCCAACGTACCCTGGATGTCCTCCAGGCCGCGGGCTATCAAACCCAACTCACCTTCTCCCATTGGCTGGGCAAGGCCCATTGTGGCGACGATTTTGTGGATGTGATTTTCAGCAGCGGCAATGGTGCCTGTCCGGTAGACGACGACTGGTTCCGGTATGCCAGCCGCTCGGATGTCTTTGGGGTTCCCGTGCTGTTGATGCCCCCGGAAGAAATGATCTGGCAAAAAGCCCTGATCCTGGAACGGGAACGCTATGACGGCGCCGACGTCGCCCACCTCATCCATTCCCTGGCGGAAACCCTGGAATGGCCGCGACTTCTGGAGCGCTTCGAGCGCTACTGGCGCGTCCTGTTGAGCCATCTCATTCTTTTCGGATTTATCTATCCCAGCGAACGCAACCGCATTCCGGCTACCGTGCTACAGGACTTGCTGGAACGGCTCAGCCAGGAGCACCACATGGAGCCTCCCACGGAAAAGATCTGCCACGGTACCGTCCTCTCCCGCCAGCAATATCTGGTGGATGTCAGCCTCTGGGGCTACGCCGATGCGCGCCTGGAAACGGGCCATATGAGCGCCCGTGAGATCAAGGAGTGGACCGAGTCGATTGAGTAACTCACAAGGAGTAGACCATGACCAACGAGACTGTAAGAATTGCCGCCGTCGGCGACCTGCACTGCACCAAGAACTCCCAGGGAACCCTCCAGCCCCTGTTCATGCAGGCAGCCCATGAGTCGGATGTCATTGTGCTCTGTGGCGATCTCACCGATCACGGCACCGCCGAGGAGGCCCATATCCTGGCCCGGGAACTCAGCGGCACCCGGACTCCCATTTTGGCAGTCCTGGGCAACCATGATTACGAGAACGGCACCCCGGAAGTTGTCATCGACAGCTTGCAGGAAGTAGGGGTCAACGTGCTCGACGGCGAGGCCTGCGAGATCCAGGGGATCGGCTTTGCGGGGGCCAAGGGCTTTGCCGGCGGTTTTGGCCGCTATACACTCGGTGCCTGGGGGGAGCAGGCCATCAAATCCTTTGTCCAGGAAGCCCTGGACGAAGCCCTGAAGCTGGAGTCGGCCCTGTCCCGCTTACGCACGTCCCAACGCATCGCCCTGTTGCACTACTCGCCAGTCCTGCATACGGTCCAGGGGGAGCCGACGGAGATTTTCCCGTTCCTGGGCAGCAGTCGCCTGGAAGAGCCCCTGTCGCGCTATCCGGTCACTGCCGTTTTCCATGGTCATGCCCACCGGGGTAGTCCGGAAGGGCACCTGGTCAGTGGCCAGCCCGTCTATAACGTGGCCCTGCCCCTCATGCGCCGCCTCCATCCCGAACGTCCTTACCGGATCCTGGAGGTGCAAAGCGAAGGCGTATCCGAGGAAGAGTTGGAAACGGCCGAACAGCTGGTGTAAAAAGCAGCTTTTCCGCCAGGGGTCAGCCCATCATAATCTCTTGTTTTTATTGAAAAATATTAACAAACTGTCCCGTTTGTGCCTGAACCTGGTTGTCTCTAATATTCCGCTACGGATCTAATGATCAACGTCTATCCGGAGGGTAAGCCATGGCCGAAGTCAAAGATCCCCAGCAAGGGCAGCAAACCCAATCCAAAGGGCAGCAAGTTCAGGAGCAAGCCCGGAACACCGCTACGCAGCTACGCCAGCCTACCTCACCTGCCCTGACACCCTTCGAAGAAATGAACCGGATGATGGACCGGATCTTCGAAGGCATGCTCCCCCGCGGCTGGATGAACCCATTCAGCCTTGGACTGGAGCGCCCGTCCCTGTCGAGCCTGCCCCAATCCTTCAACTGGCAGACTCCCAAAGTGGATGTCCTTAACCGGGATGACGATCTCCTGGTCAGAGCGGAGCTGCCGGGCATTGAGAAAGAGGACCTGCATGTGTCCGTGACTGAAAACAGCCTGACCATCCACGGGGAAAGCCGGCATGAAGAGAAGGTTCACGAGGGAGAGTACTATCGCCAGGAGCTCACACGAGGCTCCTTTTCCCGCACCCTCGCCCTTCCCTGCAACGTAGATGGCAGCCAGGCCAAGGCCAGCTTTAAGAACGGCATTCTGGAGCTGATCCTGCCCAAGATCGAGAAGTCCCAGCGACACTCCATTCCCATCGAGTAGCCTTCTGCTCCGGTGGAAAGCCAGGCGCCGGCCCCATCTTCGACCGGCGCCTTCCGTACTTACCGCTTGGTGGCTTTATCCCCGATCCCTTCCTCCAATCCTTGCAAGTAGGAAGTCGTCCGCCCCTTGAGGCTCACTGTCAGCCCCATTTTGAGGTAAGCTGTCAGCACCATGCTTGTCTAATGGAGACTCAGGAATGCCCCCTAAAATTTCTTTCAAACTTGCCATTCTGGCACTGACCACCCTACTCACAGCCTGTGGCTATAACCAATTCATGACACCCCAGGGCCTTGATGCCAACAGCATTACCGTAACCGGCCAAGGGGAGATCAAAGCAACTCCCGATCGCTTTTTGGTTCGGGCAGTGGCCAGCCGCGAAGGGAACGATATCAACCAGATGAAGCAGGGAGTGGACCGGGAAGTTGCCGAAACGCTGGCCCTGGCTCGCCAGTTGGGCGTAGAGGACAAACACCTGCAAGCAACCAATATGTCCGTCCAGCCCCAATGGGAATGGCAGCCCAAGCGGAAAATGGTCGGCTACCGGGTGTGGCGCGATATCAACATTACCACTCAGGGGCTGGAAACCTATGCCCAGCTTCTGGAAGGCATGACCCGCATTGGCTTGAGTGAAGTCCACCCTGCCGGCAGCGAGATCAGCAACGAAGAAGAGCTGCGCCAACAAGCCATGGCCGCCGCAGTTGACAATGCCAGAGCACGGGCCCAGGCGCTGGCTACCGCAGCCGGCAGGGAGCTGGGGCCAGTCCTGAGCATCCAGGTCCAGGGTAGCAGCCCAATCACTCCCTACCCGGTGATGAAAATGGCCGCCAGTGAAGCAGCCAATGATAGCTGGGCGGCAGGTGAAACCCGCTTAGTGCAGGAAGTCCTGGTCCGTTTCCAGCTGGATTAATAGCTGCCTCCAAAGACGGCACAAACAACAATGGGGCACCAAGCCCCATTGTTAGTTCAGCCCAACCCCTAGCTATTCTTCCTGTTGCAATCCTGCTCCATCAGAATAGCCGATCGGTCCGGCAGGAGGCGGGGGCTCCGACAGATTCATTTTAGCTTTGAGCTCCTGGAATAGTTTCTCACCAGCCTCCAGCTCTTCCTCACTCATTTGACTCATCAGATACCCCACAAACTGTTGTGCCCTCTGGAAGCGTTTCGTGGATGCTGCTTTCGCCCAAGCAAAGGCATCCGGCATACTTTTCTCTAGCCCTTCGCCTGTAGCATAGGAATAAGCCAGGCTGAACTGGCCATGCACGTTGCCGGCTTCCGCAGCCTTGTGGTACCACTTGGCACCTTCCTGGAAGTTCTGCTCCACACCCTCGCCTTTCATATAGCGAACCCCCAGGTTGTATTGGGCAATGGGGCTCCCCGCCTCGGCCGCACGGCGATACAGCCTGAATGCCTCCTGGAAGTCCTGCTTCACACCCTTGCCTTGGCTATAGAGCTGGGCCAGGTTGTTCTGGGCACTTGCAAGCCCTTGGTCCGCGGCTTTTTTATACCATTGGAAGGCTTCCCGGTAGTTCTGGGTCACACCCCGCCCGTTTTCAAACATGAGTGCTAACAGAAACTGGGCTTCTGCGTCCCCGGTATTGGCCATTTCTGTCAATAGACGAGCGGCCCTTCCGAACTTCTCTTCCTTAATCGCTGCTGTCACTTCTTCCATGGTTGCCGCCAAGGCGGTGCCGTTCAAAACCAGGGAGAGAGCTCCCGCTATCCAGAATTTCTTGTTATTGAGCATCCTTCTACCTCGATTGGGTATTACACAAAAGCCAAAGCGCAAACCACTCTATAAAAGCCACGCCTGCTCCAGACTATAGGATTCCTTGACGAGTCAACGGGCGAGTGGCCACAGCAGGCCATGATGAGCAACACCAGGAAC
>JAJUGC010000215.1 GCA_029268325.1 Gammaproteobacteria bacterium
CCGCACCCATCGCAGCGAAAAAAGGCAGCCCCACAGGACTGCCTCTAACAAATTCATCGCAGGAAAGCGCACAAGCGAGACCTACTCGGCCTCCCCATAACCAGCCTCTGCCTTCCCCGTCAGCTCGGCCCAAATTGTCCGTTGGCTGGCCAGCAATTCCCCGTTACGCTCATTCAGTGCCTTGCACTGGGCCAAAGAGGTTTCCAGGGCCTTCCAGCTCTCCAGCATTTGGGTGGACAACGAGGAAGGTAACTGTTGGATCAACTTCAACATTCCCTGCTGGTCGGCGGGCAGCCCCAGCTCTTCCAAAGCACGGACACGTTGGCGGGCGCTTTGGCGAAGGCCATCCAGCAACTGCTCAATTTCCTGGCCAACTTGGGCCAGGCCTTCCGCATCCGTGGCCGCGAGAAGCTGCTGCTGGCGCTGCAAAAGCGGCAGCAGCGACGCACAATGCTTGCGGTCGTCTTGAATGCCCTGGATCAGGCCGGCAATGCGCTGTTTCAGGCTCATTGCTGATGCATGGCCAGAACGGCTTCCGCCAAGGCATCCGGATCCAGGGACAAGCGCCCTTCCAGAATGGCCTGACGGATCTCGTTGACCTTGCTCATATCCACATCGCTGGCTTGGTTGAGGGCTTCCACCAGTTTTCCGCTCTGGATTTCCGGTGCGATCACCTTGGAGACTTCCGCTTTCCCCTTCTCCCGGGGAGCGGCCTCAGCGCGGCCAGCGGTGGAACTAACCACTGTGGTCGGTGATAAATGGGTGATTTTCATGATTTGGACTCTGCCTCATATTCGTTATCAGGTTAAGGCGACCTGTTTTCCGGAAAACTTTAGGAAGTTCCGCCCTGCTTCATGAGGTTTCCCAGTCTATCGGCCTGCATGTCCTACAGAGTACGGAAAATAACGGCCAGATAACACCCGTAGAAACTCGGAGAACCAACGGCTAAAAACGGGTTTCCACAATGCCCTTTTCCACGACCCAGGCGGTGATTTCCTTGTTGGACGAAAGGTTACGCACCAGAATGCCTTCCCCCAAGCTGCCGCTTTGCAAAGCCATGCCCCGCATGGAAGCGCGCACCCCATCTTGGTCAACGCGGATCACCACATTGTCGCCCCGCTCCACCAGTAATGGCGCCTCGGCCTGGTCCAGGGTAATTTCCTGCCCGTTGCGGATGGCCCGCCGCGCCCGTTTGCCGTACAACATGCGGGTATCGGTCACGAAATCACCGTAAATTCCGGCTAAATCCCGGGTTTGCAGCATCACCGTAGAACGGTCCAGGATCTCGCCCCGTTGGATGGTACGCCGTGCGGTTGCCACCGGCACCCGCAGGGAAACTTCCGCCCGGCCGCGAAATTCCCAGGCCGGCTCTGCACAGCTGATCAAGTAGGGAATCCGCCCCCAGCGACGGTTGCTGTCCTGGGCAGGCGCCACCTGCAAGCCCTCGCTACAAGCTCCCAAACGCTCGGCACTGGAAGGCACCCAGGCCGATACCTCATAGCTGTAATTCACCCAGCCCCGGGCCCGCACATAGGACAAAACCCGCTGTTCCGCATCCAGCCTGACCTTTTCGGCCAAGTCCGCCGCCGCCGGAACACTGAGCAGCACAAGCGGAAGCAAAAACAGCCAGGGCGGAAGCAGCCATTTCCGCCCCTGCTTCCCCCCTTCCGCCAGACATCCGTAACTCATTGTTTTTAAACAGCTCAAAGTTGGCACGTACCTTGTTTAGTAAACCCCTAGTTAGATCTTAGGAGGTATGGTGACCATGACCATTATGGTGGACAAAGCGTTGGGTATCCATCCGCAGGCCCTGGCCATGCGGGTGGAGCGTTCCCGTGTTTTGGCAAGCAACCTTGCCAACGTGGAAACCCCTGGTTATCTGGCGCGGGATTATGACTTCAAAACCGCGCTGCAACGGGTGGCCAAGAGCTTCGAGTCCCGTCCGGCGGGCCATCCCCTGCCTCAACTGTCACTGGCTGGGGATCTCAAGTATCGGGTGCCCATGCAGCCCTCCGCGGACGGCAACACGGCAGAACTGAGCGTGGAGCAGGCCCAGTTTGCCGCCAACGCCATGGATTTCCAGACCAGCCTGACCTTTCTCAACATGAAGATTTCCGGTCTCCGCAAAGCGATCGAGGGACAATAAGCCATGGCTTTCTACAGCATCTATGACATCGCCGGCAGTGCCATGCGGGCCCAGTCCGTGCGTTTGAACACTATCGCCTCCAACCTGGCCAACGCCGACAGCGCCGCCAGCAGCGAGGCAGAAGCCTTCCGTGCCATCAAGCCGGTGTTCGCCACCATCTATCAAGCCCTGGATACCACCGGTGGCGTCAGTGCCAAGCGCCTGGGCAGCGCCAGCGTGGCCATCAGCGGCATCGTGCGCTCCGACCGTGCCGTCGAGCGGCGCCTGGAGCCCGGCAGCCCCTTGGCGGACGCCGATGGCTACGTGTACTACAGCAACGTCAACGTGGTGGAAGAGATGGCGGATATGATGTCTGCCTCCCGCGCCTTCCAGACCTCCGTCGACGTAATCAGCCGAGTCAACAGCATGCAGCAGGGCCTGCTACGCCTGGGCCAGGTATAAGGAAGCATCATGAGTATTTCCCCCGTTAAATCCGGTGAGTCCAACTCCGTTCAGGATGCCGGCATTGCCGCTAACAGCGCCTCGGCCCTGAAAACCGAGTTTTTGACCCTGATGGTGGCCCAGATCCGCAACCAGGATCCGCTCAACCCCCTGGACGGCACCGAATATGTCTCGCAACTGGCCCAGATGTCGACCGTGGAAGGCATCCAGAACATGAGCCAGCTGCAAAAGCAGAACAACGTCCTGATGGATACCTTGCAGGTGCTGCAAACGACCCAGCTGGTGGGCAAGCAAGTCAGCCTGCCGGTGGACCGTATCCGCCTGGATGAAAAAGAAGCGATCCAAGGCCAGATCAAACTAGGCCAGCCCGCGAATGATCTGGTAGTGCGCGCCATCAATGCCGACGGCCGGGTCGTTGAAGAGGTCAAGCTCGGTGCGCGCAGTGCCGGGGAAACCCAGTTCGAACTGCCGAAACTGGCCCCGGGCAGCTATCGCCTTGAGGTTGTCGCCCGCCACGGGGAAACCTCAGCCAACTATACCCCCTACCTGAACCGGACCGTGGAAAAGGTCAGCGTTCCCGGCAATGGCGGAGATGTTCTCCTGCAAGTATCCGGCGTGGGCAACCTTTCCCTTTTCTCCATCAGCGAATTCCTCGGAGGACGTTCATGAGCTACAACATCGGCCTGAGTGGCCTGCGTACCACCAACCAGTCTCTGGATGTGATTTCCCAGAACATCGCCAACGTCTCCACTGCGGGGTTCAAAGCTAGCCGTGCGGAACTGGCCGCTCTGTACTCCGGCGGTCAGGCCGGTGGCGTGGAAATGCAGCGGGTGTCCCAGAACTTCAATAAAGACGGCACCAAGGAATTCACCGGTCGGGATCTGGACATGGCCATTTCCGGTCAGGGCTTTTTCATGCTCAAGGACGAAAGCGGCCAGATGCGCTATAGCCGTGCCGGCATGTTCAACAAAGACGCCAACAACTACATCGTCAGCGCCGGTGGCATGCGCCTGCAAGGCTATGCGGCCGACGCCAGCGGCAACCTGGTCAACGGTGTGCTGACGGATCTTCAAGTCAGCGCCAGCAGCCTGCCCGCGCAGGCTTCCACCAGTTTGGAGTTTGTCGCCAACTTCAAGGCCGATGCTGCCATTCCAACCTCGGCTACGTTTAACCCAACCGACTCCAACAGCTTTAACTTTTCCTATTCCAGCGATCTGTACGACTCCCTGGGCACCGAGCATACTCTGACCCAGTATCTGGTCAAAACCGCCGACAATCAGTGGATGGCCCACTACTATCTGGACGGCAACCCGGTTGATATCAACGGCACAGGCACCAATACCCAAGCCATTACCTTCAATCCAGACGGCTCCCTGAACACCCCGACTTCCATCAGCCTGGCCTATAGCCCCGCCGGCGCCGACCCCATGAACATCGACCTGTCCCTGGTCGGCACTACCCAGTTCGCCGGTGACTTCTCCGTGGCCCGCAACGCCACCGACGGCTATCCGGCAGGTGAGCTGACCGGCCTGCGCGTGGATGAAAGCGGCATTATCTCTGCGGTGTACACCAATGGCCGCGACCGGGTGCAAGGCAAGGTGATCCTGGCCAATTTCGCCAATCCGGGCGGCCTCAACCAAGCGGACAGCACCACCTGGACCCAATCCTTCGCTTCCGGTAACGCCATTATCGGCGAAGCCGGCACCGGCGCCCTGGGTACCCTGACCGCTGGCGCCTTTGAAGGCTCCAACGTGGACCTGACAGCAGAACTGGTCAGCCTGATGACCGCCCAGCGCAACTACCAGGCCAATGCCAAGAGCGTGAGCACAGCCGACAAGCTGACTCAGGTTCTATTCAACACCCTGTAAGGTAAGCCATGGAACGCTACATCTACACCACCATGACCGGCGCGCTGCATACCCTCACGGCGCAGCGCATCCACGCCAACAACCTGGCTAACGTGGGCACCACGGGCTTTCGCCGGGATTTTGAGCGGGCGGAGAGCTACCAGGTCCAAGGTGGCGGATTCGAGACCCGGTTCCTGAGCCAAACCCAAGCCACGGGCACCGACTTCACCCCGGGCCGGCTGGAAACCACCGGCCGGGAGCTGGATGTGGGTATCCGGGGCATGGGCTTTATCGCGGTGCTGGACGCCAATGGCGAAGAAGCCTACACCCGCGCCGGCAACCTGGAAATCGACAATGAAGGCCGCCTGCTCAGCCAGGGTCGCGAGGTCAACGGCATAGGCGGTCCCCTGGTGATTCCTGATTTCCAGGCCATCAGCATCGGCCAGAACGGTACCGTTTCGGTGATTCCCCCGGGCGGC
>JAJUGC010000216.1 GCA_029268325.1 Gammaproteobacteria bacterium
AAGGCGGGCGAGGTGGGCTTCGTGGTTGCCGGAATCAAGAACATTCACGGCGCTCCCGTGGGAGACACCATCACCCACGCCAAGACACCTGAGGTGGAATCCCTGCCGGGCTTCAAGAAGGTGCAGCCCCAGGTCTTTGCCGGTCTGTTCCCGGTAGACTCCTCCGACTATGAGGATTTGCGGGAGGCCCTGGAAAAGCTGACCCTGAACGACGCTTCCCTGTTCTATGAGCCGGAAACCTCCGATGCCCTGGGCTTCGGCTTCCGCTGCGGTTTCCTGGGCATGCTGCATATGGAGATTATCCAGGAGCGTCTCGAGCGGGAGTATGACCTGGATCTGATCACCACCGCGCCCACTGTGGTGTTTGAGGTGGTCAACAAACGCAACGAGGTTGTCAAAGTCGATAACCCGTCGCGCCTGCCGGATCCCAGCACCATTGAAGAGATGCGCGAGCCCATTGTGGAAGCCAGCATTCTGGTGCCGCAGGAGTATCTCGGTAACGTGATCAGCCTGTGCGTTGAGAAGCGCGGTGTGCAAAAGAGCATGCAGTTTCTCGGCCACCAGGTTGCCCTGCGCTATGAGTTGCCCATGAATGAAGTGGTCATGGACTTCTTTGACCGGCTCAAGTCCGTCAGCCGGGGCTATGCATCCCTGGACTACCAGTTCGTGCGCTTTGAGCCTGCGCGTCTGGCCAGGCTGGATATCCTGATCAATGGCGAGAAGGTGGATGCGCTGGCGTTGATCGTCCACCGTGACAACGCAGCCTCCCGGGGGCGTGCTCTGGTTGAGAAGATGCAAGAGCTGAGTCCCCGGCAGATGTTCGATGTCGCCATTCAGGCCGCGCTGGGTGGGCAGATCATTGCTCGCTCCACCGTGAAAGCCATGCGCAAGAACGTTCTGGCCAAGTGTTATGGCGGTGACGTTTCCCGGAAGAAAAAGCTGCTGCAAAAGCAGAAAGAAGGTAAAAAGCGCATGAAGCAGGTTGGACGTGTGGAGATCCCACAAGAGGCCTTCCTGGCTGTACTGCGGGTAGATAAATAAGGTCCCGCTGTACTGCGGATGCTGACAACAAGAAGAATATTGAGTGCCGCTGACCTCTGGTCAGGGCTTTTTTGCTGAAAGGTTCAGGAAGATGAATATCGACTTTCCCTTGATCATTACGGTCGCAACACTGGTGACAGGTCTTGTGTGGCTGCTGGACGCCCTGATTTGGGCGCCGCGTCGGCGGGCAGCCCAGGCGGCCGAGGGAGGCGGTACAGCCGCCGGTGAGGAGCCAGAGGTTCCTACGCTGGTCGAGTATTCCCGTTCCTTTTTCCCGGTGCTGGCCATTGTGCTGGTGTTGCGCTCGTTTTTGGTGGAGCCGTTCCAGATTCCTTCCGGCTCCATGCTGCCGACCTTGGAAGATGGTGACTTTATCCTGGTCAATAAGTTTTCCTATGGCATCCGCCTGCCGGTGCTGAACAACAAGGTGATCGAGATTGGTGATCCCCAGCGCGGCGATGTGATCGTGTTCCGCTATCCAGAAGACACCCGTATCAATTACATCAAGCGGGTCGTTGGAGTCTCTGGTGACGTTGTCCGCTACGAAAACAAAGTGCTATACATAAATGGCGAGCGGGTAGAAGATCAGTTGCTGGAGAGAAATCCGCCCTTTGCCTACTACCAGGAAACCCTGGGGGATGTTCCCCATCGCATCGTCAAGACCGATGTGGCGCCGGCAAGCCTGGGGCAGGGGGAGTGGGTTATTCCCGAAGGACAGTACTTTGTCATGGGAGATAACCGGGACAACAGCAATGACAGCCGTTTCTGGGGCTTTGTTCCAGATGAGAATGTTGTTGGCAAGGCGTTCGCCATCTGGATGCATTGGAAACCGATTTTCTCCATTCCAACCTTCTCCCGCGTGGGTGTTATCGAATAAGCGAACCGCGGATGCGCCGTTATCGGCTGTTGGGTGTAGTTGAAGTCTGGAGAGCAGGATATGGGTCGTATGCAGTACATTGAAAGTTATCAATCGGGTTTTCGCCGTCAGCGGGGCGCCTCCATGGCGGGCACTCTCGTGCTCCTGCTGCTGGGAGCGGCGGTTTTGACGGTGACCATCAAGCTCATTCCCATCTATATCGACAGCTGGACAATCCGCGAAGCGGCGGCCAAGGTCATGCAGGATGAGGACATCGGGCGCCAGGGAGACCGGGAGATTGTCAGCCGTCTCCAGAGTCAATTGAATATTAATGGTATCCGGGATTTCGACTCCAAAAATATCGTGATCAAGCGTGACAGAGGAGTTCTGACCCTAACGTTGGACTACGAGGTTCGTACCCATATCGTGAAGAACATCGATGCCATTTTGTCTTTCAACAACCAATTCGAGACTAGCCTCGGTCGTGACTAACGTGGCATCCCTGCAGAAGCAGTTGGGCTATCGCTTTAAAGATGAAGCCCTGCTGCAACTGGCACTAACGCACCGCAGCTTTGGTGGCCAGAACAACGAACGCCTGGAATTTCTGGGTGACTCCATCCTGAACTTCATCATCGCGGAAGATCTTTTCGCCCGTTTCCCCCAAGCCAAGGAAGGACAGTTAAGCCGCTTGCGGGCGCGCCTGGTCAAAGGGGTGACCCTGGCGGAAATCGCCCGGGAGTTCGGCTTGGGTGATTACCTGCGCCTGGGCAGTGGCGAGCTCAAAAGCGGTGGCTTCCGACGCGAGTCCATTTTGGCGGACGCCGTTGAGTCCATTATCGGCGCCATCTATCTGGATTCCGGGTTTGATGCCTGTCGCGAACGGGTACTGTTCTGGTATGCCAGTCGCCTGGCTGGGCTGAGCCTGAAAGATACGCTGAAAGATCCCAAGACCAAGTTGCAGGAGTTTTTGCAGTCCCGCCAGCTGGCTTTGCCCCGCTATGAGGTCATTAACATTGAGGGTGAGGCCCACGCCCAGACGTTTCATGTGCGCTGCATGGTAGAGGCACTGAATGAGGCGCCCCTGGGGCGTGGTAACAGCCGCCGCCTGGCAGAACAGGAAGCGGCACAGCTTGCCCTGGTTGCGTTGGGGTTAGAGGAAAAAGCATGAAAACCGTTTCTCAAGGGCCCGAGGCTGGCCAGGATGTAACCCGCAGCGGTTATATTGCTATCGTAGGGCGCCCGAATGTGGGCAAATCGACCCTGCTTAACCGGATTCTCGGCCAAAAGCTCAGCATTACCTCCCGCAGGCCACAAACCACGCGCCACCAGATCCTGGGGATCAAGACAGAAGACAATATCCAGGCCATCTACGTGGACACCCCAGGCCTGCACCTGGAGCAGAAGAAAGCCATTAACCGCTATATGAACCGGGCTGCACAAAGCGCCCTGGTGGATGTGGATCTGGTTATCTTCGTGGTGGATGCCCTGCGTTGGACGGAAGAAGACGAGGCGGTCCTGGAACGGCTCAAAAAGCTGTCCTGCCCGGTGGTAGTGGCAGTGAACAAGGTGGACCGGCTGGCGGATAAAGGCCTGCTACTGCCTTATTTACAGGAACTGGCCGAAAAAATGGACTTTGCCGAAGTCGTCCCCATGTCCGCCAAGGCGGGCCATAACGTGGAAACGCTCGAGCAGATCGTGGGCCGCTTCCTGCCGGAAGGTGTCCATTACTTCCCCGAAGATCAGATTACCGACCGCAGCCAGCGCTTCTTGGCAGCGGAGCTGGTGCGGGAGAAGGTCATGCGCCAGTGCGGCGACGAGTTGCCTTATGCGGTGACCGTGGAGATCGAATCCTTCAAGCAGCAAGGCCGCACCCTGCATATCCATGCCTTGATCCTGGTGGAGCGGGACGGGCAGAAAAAGATTGTCATCGGCGACCAGGGCAGCCGTATCAAGGAAATTGGCCGTGCCGCCCGTATCGACATGGAAAACATGTTCGAGCGCAAGGTCATGCTCCATCTGTGGGTGAAGGTGAAGAGCGGCTGGTCGGATGATGAGCGCGCATTACAGAGCTTGGGCTATCAGGAATCCTGACGGGTACCAAGGGGATGTCTACCCGGGTTGAGCACCAGCCGGCCTTTATCCTGCACCGTCGTCCCTATCGGGAAACCAGCTGGCTGCTGGATGTGGTAACGCCCGACTATGGCAAGGTTTCCCTGGTGGCCAAGGGAGCTCGCCGGGGCAAGGCGCCCGATGCTTCCCTGTATCAACCCTTCCAGCCGGTGTTGATCAGCTGGCTAGGCAAGTCCGATCTGAAAACCCTAAGTGGCCTGGAAGCCCGGCGCCTGGCGCCAGAAGCCCAGGAACTGCAACAGCGGGGGCTGAGCGGACAGTGGCTGTTTGCCGGCTTCTACTTGAATGAGCTCCTCGAGTTCCTGTTGGTGGAGCAGGAGTCTTCCCCCTATCTGTTTGCCCTCTACGAGGCGGCACTGCTGGGGCTGAGGGCGCAGCAACCCCTTGAGCCCTTGCTGCGCTATTTTGAGAAGAACCTGCTGGAAGAGCTGGGATTCGGCGCCAGCTTTGACCAGGATGCGGAGACTGGCGAACCCATTGAAGCGGGTGCCAATTACCTGTTCCTGCCTCAGAAAGGCTGTCTGCGGCTCGATCCTCAAGCCCGGTCTGCCTACGATAGCTGTTCATCAGTGCCTGATGAGGCAGCAACGGCACCGGGCAAGGCCCTGGTAGTGCCCGGAGAGGCTCTGCTGGCCATTGCCGAACATGACTTTTCCACGCCGCAATGCCTTAAATATGCCAAACGCATCATGCGGCTTTGTATCGATGACCTGTTAAATGGGCGCAAGCTGCGTTCCCGTGAATTATTCAGACACTATAAGGAGTCCCAACGTGCATAATCGGGTGCTTTTAGGGGTGAATGTGGATCATGTGGCAACCTTGCGTCAGGCGCGGGGTACCCGTTATCCGGATCCGGTGCAGGCTGCCCTGGAG
>JAJUGC010000217.1 GCA_029268325.1 Gammaproteobacteria bacterium
CAGGTGACCGCTATCGTGGGGCCCAATGGTTGTGGCAAATCCACGTTGCTGGCGGGGCTGGCGCGCTTGCATGCACCCACCGGGGGCGCGGTACTTCTGGATGGCCATGACATTCAGAAGCTCTCCACCCGGGAAGTGGCGCGACGGCTGGCCCTGTTACCCCAGGATACCCAGGCCCCGGACGGGCTGACCGTGACTGACCTGATCCGTTTCGGGCGCCAGCCCCACCAGGGCTGGCTACGCCAATGGTCGGACGAAGACCAGCGCGTGGTGAATGAAGCGCTGGCTGCGGCAGACCTGGTGGCCCTGGCGGACCGGCCGTTGGACTCCATGTCCGGGGGACAACGCCAACGGGCCTGGATTGCCATGGCCATAGCCCAGCAAACGCCGTTGCTGTTGCTGGACGAGCCCACCTCGGCTTTGGACCTGGGGCACCAGTTTGAAGTCTTCGAGTTGATTCGTGAGTTGGCCCGGGCGGGCAAGACCGTGGTGATGGTGGTGCATGACCTGGTCAGTGCTTGTCGCTTTGCCGATCACCTGGTGGCCATGCATGGGGGCCAGATTGTGGCGGAAGGCAAGCCCAGCGAAGTGGTGACTGTCGATCTGGTGCGGCGTCTGTATGGTATAGAATGCACTCTGATTCCCGATCCTGGCACCGGCACACCCATCCTGGCCAATATCCGGCGCAGTGCCGAACCGCTTGACGGTAGCGCAACCTGAGTTTGACTACTCTTTCCCGCCGAGGATCATGCCGCGCTGCCTAAATACTGATCTCGGTAGCAGGAGGTTATGTGAAGCCGATCCTTTCGGTTAAAAACTTGAACAAGACTTATGCGTCCGGTTTTCAGGCCCTCAAGGATGTCAATCTGGAGATTCGCCGGGGTGAGATCTTTGCTTTGCTGGGGCCAAACGGCGCCGGTAAAACCACGCTCATCAGTATCATTTGTGGCATTGTCCAGGCGACCTCCGGTCAGGTGCTGGCCGATGGGCACGACATTCAGCGGGACTTTCGTGCCGCCCGGGCCAAGATTGGGCTGGTCCCCCAGGAACTGTTCACTGATTCCTTTGAAAGCGTCTGGACCACTGTGAGCTTCAGTCGCGGGCTATTTGGCAAGCCCGCCAATCCCGCCCACATCGAAAAGGTGCTACGGGCACTTTCGTTATGGGATAAGAAAGACTCCCGTATTATGACCCTGTCGGGCGGGATGAAGCGGCGGGTGCTGATTGCCAAGGCTCTGTCCCATGAGCCGGAAATCCTGTTTCTGGACGAGCCCACCGCCGGGGTGGATGTGGAACTGCGCCGGGATATGTGGGATCTGGTGCGTCGCCTGCGGGAAAACGGTGTGACCATTATCCTGACCACCCATTACATCGAGGAAGCCGAGGATATGGCGGACCGTATCGGGGTGATCAATAGGGGTGAGATTATCCTGGTCGAAGACAAGGTCGCCCTGATGGAGAAGCTGGGCAAGAAACAATTGCGCCTGCACTTGCAAAGCCCCTTGGCGGAGGTGCCCGCGACCCTGGCCAGTTATCCTTTGGAGCTGTCCGAGGATGGGAGTGAGCTGATCTATACCTACGACTCCCAATGTGAGCAGTCGGGTATCAGCGATTTGCTACAGCAATTGAACGAGCAGGGGATTGCCTTTAAGGACCTGCAGTCCCGGCAAAGTTCTCTGGAGGAAATCTTCGTCAGCCTCGTGAGGTCCGGTACATGAACCTGTATGGCGTCCGCGCAATCTATATGTTTGAAATGGCGCGCATGTGGCGCACCAAAATGCAAAGCATTGGCACGCCGGTGTTGGCCACCTCGCTGTATTTCGTGGTATTCGGCGCGGCGATCGGCCCGCGCATGGCGGAGGTGGATGGGCTCAGCTACGGCGCCTTTATCGTGCCCGGGCTGGTGATGATGACCCTGCTGACCCAGAGCGTCTCCAATGCCTCCTTTGGCATCTATATGCCGAAGTTCTCGGGAACCATCTATGAAATCCTGTCGGCGCCGGTTTCCTATCCGGAAATCCTGATGGGCTACGTGGGCGCGGCGGCGACCAAATCCGCCCTGTTAGGGCTGATTATCATGGGCACCGCCCACCTGTTCGTGGACTACGAGATCGCCCACCCATTCTGGATGCTGGGCTTTCTGGTGCTGACGGCGATCAGCTTCAGCCTGTTCGGTTTTATCATCGGGGTCTGGGCGGACGGGTTTGAGAAGCTGCAATTGGTGCCCATGATGGTCATTATGCCGCTCACCTTCCTGGGCGGGACCTTCTACTCCATCAATATGTTGCCGCCATTCTGGCAAAACGTTTCCCTGTTCAACCCGGTGGTGTATCTGGTCAGCGGTTTTCGCTGGAGCTTTTACGGGGTGTCCGATGTGAACATCGCCGTGAGCCTGGGAATGACCCTGGTGTTTCTGGCGGTCTGCGTGGCGGTGATCGCCTGGATTTTCAAAACAGGCTATCGGCTAAGGGCCTGACGCGAGACATGGCATGAAATCTGGGGTTTGGTTCGGCGCTTTAGCCGGTGCCTGTTGGGGCCTGGTGTTTTTGGCGCCGGCCCTGCTGCCTTCGTTTTCGCCTCTGTTGCTGACCAGTGGGCGCTTTGTGGCCTATGGGCTGCTGGCGTTGCTGTTGGCACTCCCTATGTTGCCACGCCTGTGGGGGAAGTGGCAGTGGCAGGAGCTGCCGGCGCTGCTGCGCCTGTCCCTGACCAGCAATATCCTGTATTTCTTACTGTTGGCCGCTGCCGTGCAGAGAATCGGCATTGCCGCCACGTCACTCATTATCGGCCTGCTGCCGTTGACCATTACCCTGTTGGGACGCGGTGAAGGCAATGCCCCTCCGCTGAAGCGGCTTCTGTGGCCCTTGGTGGCCGTGTTGGCGGGAGTGGCCTGTATCAATCTGGATGCGGTTTGGGGAACGGGGAGTGCCACCGGTGGGACCTGGGAACCTCTGCTCGGATTGCTCCTGGCTTTGGCGGCTCTGGCCAGTTGGAGCTGGTATGCAAAGGATAATGCCAAGTGTCTGCAGCGGACGCCTTATGACAGCAACGAGTGGTCCTTGCTGGTGGGAATCTGCTCCGGGGTGCTGGCGGGGCTGATTTGGGCGGGCCTGATCTGGCTGTGGCCGGCCAGTGTGCAGCCAGAGGCGGCAGAAGGCGACTGGCAACTGTTCTGGGGACTGAATCTGATGCTGGCGCTGGTGTCATCCTGGCTTGGCTACCTGGCCTGGAATGCCTGTACCCGGCGTATGCCCCTCACCCTGACCGGCCAAATGGTGGTGTTTGAAACCCTGTTTGCCCTCCTGTACGGCTTTATCTACCTGCAACGACTGCCCAACCTGCTGGAGATGCTGGCCATTGTGTTGCTTTTGGGAGGTGTGATGGCGGCGGTCAGATTCCACCTGGTGCCAGAGGAAGGAATTGTCGAAAGCCCGGCCAATTTGCCCCGACGCTGATTGGAATCAACGTCTGGCGAGGGCAGGGAAGTGGAAGTCCAGAAACGAAAAAAAGGGCAGCAAGTGCTGCCCCACGGGGGTTAGCCGACGGCTGTTCGCTGCTTTTCTTCAGCTTCGTGCAACAGGCTTTCCAGGTATTCCGAGAGTTTGACCAGATTGTCGGAGTCCAGCTTGGAAAGCATTTTTTCCAGGAAAGAGTCGAAAGCTTTCTGCACGTTGCGGATCGCCAGGTCTGTCACTGAGCGGGTGATTCTGCCAAGGGACACCAGGTCCGCGGGCAGTTCATAGTAGTGGCGGATCGAGACTTGCACAATCTGCTGCATGGCCTTGATCAGGTCCTGGACATCCTGCTCCGTTACATCAGAGTCACGCACTTGCTGCAGGGAGAAGGAAACCTGTTGTTGCAGTGTCCCATCCAGGGCAAATATCAGACGGGCCGGTTCAGCGCCCTCCGGCCCATGCAGCAGGTCGTCCACATAGTTGGCAACCGCCAGGAGCCGCTGTGGGTCGAGGGAGCCGAAAAACTTGTTGATAACCAACTTGATGGCGGTCGTAATGACCTTGACTCCACTGTCGAATGCCTTTTGCTTGGATGGATTCATGGGCAGAAGCTGCGTGGGGCCATGGTAATAGGCTTGCAGACCTTCCTTGACCAGCTCGTAGACGGCTTCCGACAGGGCTTTATTCAGTTGTTTGTCAGCCCCTTGAGCCGCTCTGGTTTGGGCAATGATGGAGTCTAGGCGGGTATAGAGTTCCTGAGTGACGGGAAAGCCCCAATATACGGTTTGCAAGGGTGGCTCCTGTTTTTTAATAGTCGTTTAGCTTCCTACCACCGCCGGCGGTGTGTCGCTGCCGACGGCGACCCTGTTTATCGCCTTGTAAGGTATCAGCATCGGTGCGGGCCTCTCCATCCTCCGCACCCTGGTGATACAGTACTTCATCTCAAAGACACAGCAATTGGCAGGCGGGCATCCGTTTTGGGACAAATTGGTCAAAACTCGTTGTCTGCAACCGTCCATCCGGGGGGCCCGCCTGCCTCTCGTTTAGGCTGTGGCTTTCAGGGCCTCCACTTTCTCGGCAAAGTCTTCCAGATCCTTGAGCAGGTGACGGTTGTCATGCTGCCAAGGATGGAATCCGGGCTTCAGGAACGATAGCCACTCCGGAATGATCCTGGTCAGCAGGCCCGGGTTGACGAAGAAGAACTTGAAGCTTTCCAGCCAGCCCTTCAGGTCGCGATGGCCGCCGGTGGATTTAACCGCTTGGTAGTAGAAAGGATAGAACAGGCTCCAGAAGATGATGTTGGCCAGGGTGAAGGCGAACAGGCGCTGGGCATAGGCTTTGGCACCGGTTCCTACCACTTGGTTGAAGGCGTCATAGGCCACCGCCTTGTGTTCGGTTTCTTCCAGGGCATGCCATTGCCACAGGGTTTTGAAATGGGG
>JAJUGC010000218.1 GCA_029268325.1 Gammaproteobacteria bacterium
ATCCATCACCAGCAACCCTTCCGCCTGTAGCTGTTCCTGCAATTGGCGACGGCCTGCCAGGTAGGCCACTGTCCCGGTATATTCCAAAGCCCTGTCGAAGTCTCCAACCTTGTGTCGACAGGCTTGATCCAACGCTTCCTCCCGCAGGTTAGCCAGCAACACCAGATGTTTTCGGCGCAACAGCCGCACGCACATCAACAGATCCTGCGCATCTTCATCACGTAAATTGGTCAGTATGACAATCAAGGCCCGTTTGTGCTGGCGACTCATCAGCTCTTGTCCGGCCCGGAGATAATCGCTGGCATGATTGCCAGGATAAAGATCATAGAAGCGGTTCAAAAGCTGGTGAACATTCGTCGCCCCCTTCACGGCGGGCATCCAGCGGCTACCGTTGCCAAAGCTCATCATGGCCACCGAGTCGCCCTGGCGTAGGGCCACAAAGGACAGCATTAGGCTGGCATTCAGGGCTTGATCGAAATGGCTCAGCTCCCCATCCTGGGTGCGCATCCGGCGTCCGCTGTCCAGCATCAGGACGACCTGCTGGTCGCGTTCATCCTGGAACTCCCGGGAAATCAGCTGCAACCGCCTGGAGGTTGCTTTCCAGTCAATCTGGCGGATCGAGTCATCCGGACGATATTCCCGGAGCTGATGGAACTCCCGGCCCTCACCACGGCGCGGCCGCGGACGGATCCCCAACCGGGCAACCTGATTGTCCTTGGTCAGCAAACCAAAACCGGAGACCGCTGCAAAATTCGGATACACCCGCACCTCGGTCTGAAGCGGAATGCGGTGCTGGACTTCCCACAACCCCCACTTGGATCCTTGCCGCAGCTCCAGGCCAGCAAAGACCGCCGGACCACGTCGCAGGGGCCGCATCCGGTAGCGAAGCTCGCTAAACTGGCCAGGACGCAACATCACCTTTAGCGGCATCCTCTCAACCAGGGACTCCGGAGGGTGGAAGTCATGGATTTCAATGGTCGTTTCCCGCTGTAGGTCATGACGCACCCGCAGGATGACATCACTCCACTGCCCTAACGCCAGGCTCCCCTCGTGACGACGTTCCAAACGAATCGCCGGGGCACGGCGGGATTGCCACAGGTCCAGGATCGCGCCCAGGCCCAACGCCGCCAATACCCAGGCCAACACAGGGGATGCGAGGCCTCGCCAGGCGGGCAACAGCATCTCTGCTAATGTGATCCCAGTGGCGGCAATCAAAATGATAGCGACAAGGGCGATTAAGCGCCGGCTCGGTCTAAACCTCATGGACGGGGGGCATCCACCTGTTCGAGAATATCTTCCAGCAACCGATCCGGGCGAATGCCTTCGATTTCCATCTCAGCCCCCAGCATAATCCGATGCCTTAACACCGGCTTGGCGACCCGCTTGATATCGTCGGGCAATACAAAACCCCGCCCCTGAATCAGCGCGGCTGCCCGGGCCGCTTGGACCAGCCCAATGCTTCCCCGCGGCCCAGCGCCGCGGCTGATGCCGCGCCAGTCCCGAGTGGCACTCACCAAGCGTACGGCATAGTCCAGGATTTGCCGGTCCGTGGTTACCATGCGGGCTTGCTTTTGCAACTGTAGGATCCCTTCGGGCGTAATCAAAGCAGTCAGGCCGGCCAGGTAATCCTGATCCCGGACCACGTCAGTCACCCGCCGCACCAGCTCTACTTCGTCATCCTGGGCCGGATAATCCATGCGGAGCTTGAACATAAAGCGATCCAGCTCCGCCTCCGGCAGAGGATAAGTTCCTTCCTGTTCGATCGGGTTCTGGGTCGCCAATACCATGAAGGGTTGCCCTACCGTGAAGGAGCGTCCTTCGATGGTCACCTGATGCTCCTGCATCACTTCCAGCAGGGCGGCCTGGGTTTTGGCTGGAGCGCGGTTGATTTCATCGGCCAGCAGCAGGTTGGTGAAGACGGGCCCTTTACGGACCTCGAACTTGCGCGCCTCCATATTGTAAAGGGCATGTCCGGTGATATCGCTCGGCATCAGATCCGGCGTGAACTGGATCCGGGCAAAGCCTCCGCCAAAGGTCTTGGCCAAGGCCCGGACCAGCAATGTCTTACCCAGCCCCGGTACACCTTCCAACAGCACATGGCCTCCGGCCAGCAAGGCGATCAACACCTGCTCGACCACCTCATCCTGCCCGATCAAAACGGACTTGAGCGCCTGATTCACCTGCCGCACCACTGAGGCTCCCTCTTGCAATTGGCCGGAATCGGTCGTGGACACAGATATTTGGGGCTCCGTCATAGGTTGTTCCTTATGGTTTGCAGATCCTGTACACAATGGGTAAAGCGAAGCTCATCCTGAGGCGCGGCCGCCATGGCCTGCGCCACTTGGGTCTGGGACAAGCCTGTCAAACGGGCCAACTCCTCATGCTGGCGAGCTTCAGGCCAGGCAGCATAGCCCGGCAAGCGCTGGGCCACTTTTGCCTCAATGTCAGCTCGTAGGGTCTCCACCAGGGTGGCAGCCTGCCCGTGGCGCCAGAGGAAGCGGGCGGAAGCCTGGATATGCTCCATGAACCGATGGCGCTGTCGGCCCACCTCAACGGCCACCGGACCAAAGCGAAGCCCTTGCCGCCACAGGAACAACACCAGCAAGGCCAAGCCGAGGCTCAAGCACCAGCCAGCCCGCTGCCACAGTATTTGGGAGAGACTCGTGGCCTCCTGGTTACGCAGCACCAAGACTGACTGACCATCGCCAACCAGCTTCCAAAGCAAATAGGCGTTGTCCCGACAACCGATATAGTTATTGGTCCAAAGCCGGGTGTCCGCCAGCAGAGTCACTCGGCCGGCTCCATATTCGAACTGTGCCAAACGAGGCCCCCGGTGATCTTTCACAACCAAGTCGCTGTGCGCCCTTTCCAGGCTCAGCCTGTTCTGGCTTGGAAAGCCCACCTGCACCTGTTCTCCCCCTGGTGCAAAGCGCACTTCCGCCGGGTCAATATCAATGCCGCAGGGAGAGGCCGTCCCCAGAATGTCATCCAGCACTGTGAACTCAAAAGCTTCCCTGGGCCTGCCAGATGGCCGTTTGACCTCTACCCCGAAGTGGTCAAACAGAAAGTCCTCCCTCAGGCTCTCGGGGATCCGATAGGGATTCTGCCCCGCCATGACCAACTGGCCGCCGTCCCATACCCACGCCAGCACCTGCCCTGCCAGAGCTTCGGAAAGGGCGCCATAGGCGTCGATCAGGAGCAGGGTCTCAATGTTTTGAAGCTGACCTGGCCGGCGCAAGCTGTGCAGCCCAATTTCACTTTGCACGGCCATACCCTGGGCCTGCAAGAACCGGTCAGCAGCCAGGTAGGGATTGCGCTTCGCCGCCACAGTCGGAGTGGCTCCCTGGTGGATCTCTACCCATTCCGTTTGCCAAAGCCACCAGCCCAACCCGCCGGTAACCAGCAGCAGGCCGATAAGCCAGATGCGCCCCTTCGTCATGGCCGCTCCGCCTCCTGAAACAGAGACTCCCATTGCCGGCAAAGCGCCCGGACCGCCTGACTTTGAGGCGTCCGGTGCCCATAGGCCAGATCCTGCCAAAGGCTGGTCAACTGACCACAGTATTCCGAGAGTGCCTCGTCTCCCCTGGCCTGCACCTGGCGTAAGCAGTCGCTTTCCGTATCACCACTTTGGAACTCGAAGCCTTTTTGATGGATCAGTCGGCTAAGGCTGGCCCGGTACAAAAGCCCTACAGCCTCCCGGTGCTGGCCCTGCTGCCACAGCCTCCAGACGGTTTCAGCTAGCTCCCCGGGCACACTGGATTCTCGGATATCCGGGCCAAACAAGGTTTCCGGCTGAGGGGGACGGACAGATCGCCGTGCAACCGAGGGTACCAAACGCCCCAGCCAATCCCGATAACGCCAGGCCACGACTCCCAGCAAAACGGCGAACCCCAACCAAGCCAGCCACTCAAGCACCCGAGCCAGATCGGAAACCCAGTCCAAACCAAACCCAGGTGACCAGCTAGGCTCTTCCTCCTCGCTGGATTCCGTTAGGAATTTAGGCAGCTGTAGAGTTTTCTTTTCTTGCAGCGCATCACTGCCCAGCACATCCTCAATCCCCCGCCGGGCCGCTTCGGGAGAAAGAGAGCCCGGGCGCGCGCCCATCACCACACTCACAACCTCTTCCTCAGGCTCGTCATCGGCCCACGCCGGGGATGGGGGAAACAGTGAAAGCAGGCAGAGGCCTGCAAGCAAGAGCGCCGAAACCTGCCGGGAGGTCTCCTGGCGCTTCGCCAAACGGCGAAACACCAGCTCAATATCCCAGCCTTCCAGATGAATCCGTCGGTTCAGGTACAGGGCAAAGCCCCCTGCCACATAAAAAGGTGCAATGAGCGCCATCGCCAGCAGGTAGAAAAGCACCAGCAGCTCCCCCTGCTCCAGCATCCAGGAAAACTGCGAGCCGGGCTCGCCCCAGGGCGTCAAGCTGGGCAGCAGCATCAGGCCGGCCAGGGCCAACACAATCTCCAGATGGGCCCCCATCAAGGCCAACCAGGAAGACTGGGCATACTGGCTCTTGTGCAGCAAGGCCATCCGCTGGCGTCGGGTCTGGCCTTCGGCACCTTCCAGCATGACCAGTGGCAGGTCATAGGAGCGGCTGGGGCTGAACCGACGCCAGGTTAGCGATGCAAACCACTGGGACGCCATCATATCCGGCAACGCCCTTAGGGTTTCCCTCAGGCTCGGCACCGTACCGAAGATTGCACGACTCAGGATGTATAACTGAGGCCGCTCAAACAGGGGCTTTAACCACCACAGCAACCAGGGCACCCAGGCATCGGGAATGGGCAACAACCAACACAGCAAAGCCACCGGCAAGGCCAGCGCCAACCAGGACAGGACTAGCAGCCACCACCAGGTACGGGCCATGAGCAATCCAAGATCCACCGC
>JAJUGC010000219.1 GCA_029268325.1 Gammaproteobacteria bacterium
ACAGTGGCCGCCGCAAGTCCGGGCCGCCCCCTTTGGGCATTCAGGTGGCGGATGTGGCGGGCGGCTCCCATCATGCGGTGATGGGGGTTCTGGCGGCGGTGATTCAGCGCCAGCAGACGGGGCAGGGCCAGCATGTGGATGTGAGCATGACCGATGCGGCTTTTGCCATGAACCATCTGGCCGGGGCAGCGTACCTGGGGGGAGGTGTGGCACCGGAGCCGGAAGGGATGTTGCTCAACGGCGGGGCTTTTTACGATTACTACCGCACCCGGGATGGCGGCTACCTGTCGATCGGCAGCCTGGAACCTCAGTTCATGAAAGTCCTGTGTGAGGTGATCGGCCGGCCTGACCTGGCCAGCAAGGGCATGAGCCCGAAGCCGGTCGATCAGGCGGAAATCCGCCAGGCTTTGGCAGAAGCGATCGAGGCCCGCACCCTTGCCCAGTGGCAGGAAGTCTTTGCCAAGCTGGATGCCTGTGTGGAACCGGTGCTCAACCTGGCCCAGGCGGCCGAGCACCCGCAGATGCAGGCCCGGGAGATGGTCGTGGAAGTGGAGGATCTGGACGGCGGCCGACAACGGCAACTGGGTTGCCCCATCAAGTTTTCGGCAGCTTCCAGCGGACCACGCTATGCAGGCGTCCCGTTAGGGACCCATACCGATGAAGTGCTGAAGGAACTGGGCTATTCCCAGGAGCAGATCCGGGCTTTGCGGGCGCAGAAGGTGATTGCCTGACCAGTCCGGGAACAGGCCAGGGCTGGACAGTTTCTATTGTCACGTTTTAAGGTGCGCCTCATCCCATGTTAACCGTTAAGAAGGACGACCCCATGAATCGGACTCAGGATCTATTAACCTCCACCTTGGCTTCCACCTTGCGGGGATGGCGCGGTACCAAAAGCGGGAAGACCCTATCCCAGCCCAGCCAGCCGCCACAGCTGTTCGATGCGGAAGGCGAACCGGAATGCCGCCTGGTGCGGGAGGCGCTGACCGAGCTGGAGCTGGATGTCATGATCTATCCCTGCCCCCAGGGCGGCACCCGTCATGTTGAGCAGTTACGGAAGCTGTCAGGGGGAGAGGAGATTCCTTTCCTTTATGACCCCAATACCCAGCGGAAACTCCAGGGCGCGGCCGCGATTGTGGATTACCTGTTTAACCAGTACGGCAATACCTCCGCTCCCTTGCCCCTGGTGGCAAACCGGCTCAACCTGTTCACTTCTAAGCTGGCCTCCCTGGTGCGCAAGGAAGCTGGCCTTGTCGCCAAGCCCTCCAAACCGGCGGCCCAGCCCATGACCTTGTACAGCTTTGAGTCCAGCCCCTATTGCCGGCCGGTGCGTGAGCGCTTGACGGAACTGGAAATTCCCTATTTGCTCGTCAACCTGAGCAAGCAGCAGTTGGCCGATATGGGGCCGGCAACCTTTCGCTTGCACCGGGGGCCTTATCGGCCACTGCCCAACAGCAAGCGGGAAGCCATGCTCCATCGTTATGGCCGGGTGCAGGTGCCGTTTTTGATTGACCCGAACCAGAATCTGGAGCTGTTTGAGTCGGCGGATATCCTGCACTATCTGGATACCCACTACGCTGCTTAAGAATGGGGCAGGGCACATTGGATTTCCCCTTGGCAGGGTGGTCAGATCCGGCATGGGTTGCTATACTGTATGAAAGTACAGTATTGAGGAGCATCCCATGGCGGTGGTGACTATCTATATGTCTGATCGAGATCCCCAAGGCCCGACCTTTACCGACCGCAAGGCGGCCGATGAATATGACAAAATGCTGGAGATCGCAGAGGTCATCAGCGAATCGGTGCAACACTTGGTTCCGGGTGTGTCTGAGGAACAGGCCGAGGAGTTCGGGCTGTTGATCGCCAAGAACAAGGAGCAATTCATGAATGTGCTCCGGGGCAAGACCGGCGACTTCAACGTACAGGAGCTGGTTGCCCCTTCGGAATCCGCGGCTGAGGCGAAGCTCAAGGCCGTCAAGTAATAGGCGTTGAGCATTTATCGAAACCGAGCGAGGCAACTGCCTGCTCGGTTTTGTTTTATCAGGTGCTCTAATCTAAAGAGTGCCCTGAAAGCCGACTCAACCGCCGGACTGGATACCTCCGTGGGTTAGTTGCATGGGGTCTAGCAGAACTTCCAAATCCTCCCGCGATAAACCGCTCATCTCTTCAGCCACATCAATGATGTCGCGCCCGCTTTGATACGCGGCCTTGGCGATCTTGGCCGCTTTTTCGTAGCCGATAATGGGGTTCAGGGCGGTGACCAGAATGGGGTTGCGCCGCAGGCTGGCCTGCAACTGATCGGTGTTGACCGTGAATTCCCGAATCACCTTGTCGGCCAACACCTGGGACGCCTGGCTGAGCAAATGGATGCTCTGCAGCAGGTTATAGGCAATCACCGGCAGCATCACGTTGAGCTGGAAGTTGCCGGAGGCGCCGGCAATGCTGATGGTCTGGTCGGCTCCCATCACCTGGGCGGCAACCATGGCCACGGCTTCCGGAACCACCGGGTTGACCTTGCCGGGCATGATGCTGCTTCCCGGTTGCAGGGCGGGCAGGGTAATTTCACCCAGGCCAGCAATGGGGCCGCTGTTCATCCAGCGCAGGTCGTTGGCAATCTTCATCAAGGTGACCGCCAGGGTGCGCAACTGGCCGGAGAGCTCCACGGCGGTGTCCTGGCTGCTCAGGCTTTCGAAGAAAGAGGTGTTGGGCTGGAACTGAATGCCTGTCCACTCCGACAGCCGTTGGGCGATCAGGGGGGCGAACTGGGGATGGGCATTGATGCCGGTGCCGACCGCCGTGCCGCCCTGGGCCAGCAGGCTCAGGCGTTTCATGCAGTCCCGCATGCGCAGTTCGTTTTTCTGAAGCTGGTGGGCCCAGCCTTCCAGCTCCTGATCCATCCGTACGGGCATGGCATCCATCAGGTGAGTACGACCGGTTTTGACTTGGGAGCTCAGTTGCTGGGCTTTTTCCTCAATGGTCGTACGCAGGTGCAAGAGCGCCGGGCGCAACTGGTGCATGAGCTGTAGGGCGGCACTCACATGGATGGCCGTGGGAATCACATCGTTACTGCTCTGGCCCAGGTTCACATCGTCATTGGGGTGGATCTTGAGGCCACTGCGGTCACTGGCCAGGCGGGCCAGAACCTCGTTGACGTTCATATTGGTGCTGGTGCCAGAGCCGGTCTGGAACACATCGATGGGAAACTGGTCTGCGTAGGCGCCATCCACAACTTCCTTGGCGGCATCCACAATCGCATTGGCTTTGGCCTCGTCCAACAGCCCCAGTTCCTGGTTCACTTCTGCCGCACACAGTTTGATGAGGGCAACAGCCCGAATAAAGGGGGCCGGCATCACCCAGCCGCTAATGGGAAAGTTGTCTACGGCGCGCTGGGTCTGGGCGCCCCATAGGGCCTGCTCGGGAACTTCTACAGGCCCCAGGCTATCGGATTCGGTGCGTGTTTTAGCCATGTTCATGCCTTCTTGATTCAGATTCGGGTTCCTTCCCACATGCTGGTGATGATCACCGCTTCCCAAAGGGCTGGGCAGTGATCGAATACTCTTTCAAGAGTAAGCTGGGGGCGTGTCAGTGTCTACAGCGGCCCCAGCGAGCCTGCAGCGGGCGCTTGGGGCTGATGGGGTTACTTCTGCCCGGCGGATTTCTGGAGTTGTGTTGCGCCGGAGCTGCGGTAGTCGCCGGGGGGGCAGACCGGTCCAACCCTTGAAACTGCGGTGAAAGGAGCGGGGTTCGGCAAACCCCAGGAAGCCAGCACGTTGTCGATCATCTGGGCGCGGACCTGGGGTTGGGGATAGGCGCAGTGCCAGCGTACCAAAATACAGTCCCCTTCCGGCTCCAGAGTGGTAATGCCCATGTCGCCCACCAGCTTTTCGTAGGGCAGGATACGTTCAATTGCCTCGCCCAAGGTGGCGCAACTCATCACGATATAACCCAAGACACTATAAGAGCCTGGCTGCACGTATTCGCTGCTCTTAAGCCCGAACAGCGGATCTCCGGATTGTTGCAGCAGGTGATGGATAAATGCCTGGAACTGCTCGCCACTGATCCGGGCTTCTGTTTGCTTCAGCAGGTCGGGATCAATCTGGGCCGCTAGCAAAGCAGCCGCCACATCAAGCTGCTGGTCTTGGGCGAACCGTACGTAGTGATGTGGCTCTGCAGCTGACCGCCGATATTTTCAATCTGCCGGTAGAACGTCCTCACACCTATGAAACCTCGGGGCTTGGAGCGGCGATTGATGCCATGGTCGGGCTGGGGATCCATCCTGACTTTGATACGGCCATTGCCCGGATGACCCGCGTAGGGCAGACCTTCTACCCCAATCCGGAAGCGGTACAGATCTATGATCGCCTGTATCGGGAGGTCTACAGCCGGATGTATAAACAGCTGCGGCCGTTGTATGGGTCGATTCGGAGGATTACCGGATACCCTGGGTAACAGGGCAGGAAGAGGAGTTGGCAGAGCCAAGAGGAATTAGCAGAACCCAGAAAAACAAAAGGCGGCCTTACTGCTAGCCGCCAAAGTACTTCAAGGTAAAAAAGGCAAACAAACTAAAACGGAGGAAATGAAACAAAATCGAATTCGGGTGGACCCAAGCAGAGTTGAGGTACTGCCTAACCCTCATCTCCGCTGGGGGATACTGCTTAAATCCACGTTTATAAGATTAGTGCGGGATAGCCCGGAAGTCCGTGGTAATTGGGTAATAAGTTGTCAAATATTGTAAAAGGCGGGGTGGTGGCGGAGGCTGTTTTGTTAATGTATGTGACGAACAGGGCCGGGCCTGTTCGTCACCCAGGTTCAACTGGCAGAGACCTGGAATTCGCGGGCGATCTCCGGCCAG
>JAJUGC010000220.1 GCA_029268325.1 Gammaproteobacteria bacterium
CGCCCAACAGATTTGGGAGTGCTTCCAGCAGGAGTATCTGCAGATCGAGGAGCCCCTTGCCTATGTGGAGCACCGCCTGTTCGATTCTGAAGCGGGGCAGGGCGTGCGGTTGATGCTGAACGGCCCGAACGGTGTCCGCGAACTGGTGGGCGAAGGGCGAGGCCCGATTGACGCCACCATGAATGCCTTGAAGTTGGGTGCTCAAGTGATCGGTTACGAAGAGCATTCCATGGGGCAGGGCGCCGATGCCACGGCAGTAGCCTACGTGGAAATGGAGTTGCCGGGTGTGCCGGGATCCGTTTTCGGAATCGGTATTCACGACAATATCATTACCGCCTCTCTGCGAGCCCTGGTTTCAGGTGTTAACCGGCTGTACCGTAAAGCGGATGGCGCCAACCGTGAAGCCATGGTAGCAGCACTGGCGCGAACTGCGGCGGCCTGATGGCTTGTAGGGCAGGCCTGCGTGCCTGCCCGCGGGCGAACCCATGGGTTCGCCCCTACACGCACGACACGGAAGACTCCTTAATGTGGAGAGAGTCAGAGTTCAGGCTTCAGAACTACTGCTTATAAGGGCAATGCACCATGTGCGGCCGTTACAATGTGTTTGATGACCCCTTTATGCGGGAGCTGATGGAGTCCCTCCAGCTGCCGCTGTTTCCCCAGCCTCGCCGTAATATTGCGCCCGGGGCTTACGGGCAGATCGTCTATCAGGACCGCAATGGACGCCATTTGGAAGAGGCTGTCTGGTCTCTGTTGATCGAGCCCAAGCCTGCCGGCGAGGGAGTGCGCCCCAATCCCAAGTGGCAGACTTTCAATGCCCAATCACGGCGGTTGAACCAAAGCCCGTTGTGGAAATCCCGGTACCGCCACAAGCGGGCCATTATTCCCGCCAGCGGCTTTCACGAGTGGATGCCGGTGGACAACCGCAAGCAGGTGGTCAATATCCGCCCGAAGCAGGGAGCAATAGCCTTTGCCGGGCTGTACGACCATTGGGAGTTTGAGGGGGTAGCCTATACGTCTTTTACCATGATTACCCTGCCTCCCCATCCGCGCTTTGCCCATATCCATCCCAAAAGCATTCCTCTCATGCTAACACCGCAGGACTTTGACCTATGGCTGGACCCGGATTTCGATCAGGTGGATGCCTTTGCGGATCTCATGCGGCCCCATATCGCCATGGACCTGGATGTGGTACCGGTAGATTCACCCAAGAATCTCTCGCCAATTGGCGTGGGCGAGTTGATTTCTGCCGATTAGGCGGCGGTTTTGTCTCGTTAGACAGGGTATAAGTTTAGGCAAGGTATAAGCGCAGTTGCCCGGGCTTGTGGTTAAGCGCCTGTCGCATATCCAAACTGAACAGTTGGAGCGGTAGAGGCTTTAGTGCCCGGCACATGGAATGGATTCCAGTGAAGGTCAGGTAACAGGGAGTGTTGCAATGGATGCGCGGGAAAAGCCCCGACAGTCTTTCGTCGCCCGGCTTCGGGCCGTCAGCTTGTTGTTCGCTTCTTTGGGGCTTGTCCCCATGGCAGCAGCTGAAATCTATAAGTGGACCGATGAAAACGGCGTGGTCCGCTATTCAGACCGTCCACCTGTGGAATCTTCCTATAGGGAAATCAGCCAGGATCTCCCCAATCTTTATGGGATGGACAGCCAGCCGCTCCCGGCTTTTGATGGGGCCGGCAAGCAGCGGCAAGGCAAGTCGTCCCAGCCGCGAAGTGCATCAAGCCAGCGGACCGCTACTGCCCGGCAGCAACAGTGTGAAGGCTACCGGCAGGCGTTGGGTCAAATTCAGCGCCAGTTGCGGGCAGGCTATAGTGCAGCCCAGGGGAACCGGCTACGGGAACGGCGTCGGGTCTTGACTGAGCGGCTGTATCGTCAGTGTCGTAATCTGTAGCTGGCCGTTAAATCGGTGGGTGTGCTAACCAGAGCCGGACGCGCCCTGCCATAAATAAACGCTCCAAAAACGACAAAATGGGCTATGCTTGAAGCGTCCGTCGTTCGACGGTCATCGCTTTACATTACCTGGTCGCAAAAACAGACTATACCTGGTCACGGAATTAGACCATCGCTCCTTGTTTTTTTGCACGATGCCATCATGTATGGATGTATCTCAGTGCCCGTGCCCAGTGCAAGGGCGCCTTGAGATCTATCGGCATTGGTCGGAAGACTTTTGTCCGGTAGCGTCATCGCATGCCGTGAGTCTGCTTCATCAAGAGGCATATCTGACCACGCCGAAACCCCTGGCGCAGGCCGAGGGAGAGGCTCGCGCCGGAATGACTGTTGATAGGTTTCTTCTATCAAAGCTTTTTAAACAGTCAATTGGATTAATCTGAACGGCGCACTTAATATGTGTAGCCACAGACATCATTAACCCATGGAGATGAAATAATGATCAACACCGAAATCAAGCCGTTTAAAGCCCAAGCCTATAAGCAAGGCAAGTTCATCGAAGTTACCGACGCTGACGTTAAAGGCAAGTGGGCTGTATTCTTCTTCTACCCGGCTGACTTCACCTTCGTATGCCCCACTGAGTTGGGCGACCTGGCCGACAACTATGAAGAGTTCCAGAAGCTGGGTGTAGAAATCTACTCTGTTTCAACTGACACCCACTTCGTACACAAAGCCTGGTGCGACGCTTCCGAAACTATCGGCAAGATCCAGTACACCATGATCGGCGATCCCACCGGTACCATCACCAACAACTTCGGTGTTATGCGTCCGGGCCAAGGTCTGGCTGAGCGCGCTACTTTCGTAGTTGATCCGGAAGGCATCATCCAAGCGGTAGAAATCACTGCAGAAGGTATCGGCCGTGACGCTCAGGACCTGCTGCGCAAGATCAAGGCTGCCCAGTACGTTGCCGCTCACCCGGGCGAAGTTTGCCCTGCCAAATGGCAAGAAGGCGACGCGACTCTGGCTCCTTCCCTGGACCTGGTCGGCAAGATCTAAGCGTCTCCGGTTACCGGAAACGACTGCAAGACTGGCCTATCCGGCCATATCTAAAAGCCCGGGACCACAAGTCCCGGGTTATACAGAATTTTGAATACGCAGGGGGCAATCATGCTGGACGCGAACATTAAGAATCAATTGAAGAGCTATCTCGAAAAAGTTGTCAGCCCGATTGAGATCGTGGCGTCCGTTGACGTTAATGCTCCCGGCGCCCTGGGTCAAAAATCCGGCGAACTGCTGGAAATGCTGAAGGAAATCGCCGAGCTGTCCACGCTCATTACACTGAGTGAAGATGGCAACGATGAGCGCAAGCCTTCATTCTCCCTGAATCGCGTCGGCAGCGATATGAAAGTTCGCTTTGCCGGGATTCCGATGGGACACGAATTCAGCTCGCTGGTACTGGCGTTGCTGCAAGTTGGCGGCTATCCCCCGAAAGTGGATGCCGACATGATCGAGCAGATCCAAGGGCTGGAAGGCGAATATCGCTTCGAGACCTATATTTCCCTGAGCTGCCAGAACTGCCCAGAGGTAGTCCAGGCGCTGAACCTGATGTCGGTGCTTAACCCCAACATTAGTCATGTAATGATCGATGGAGCCCTGTTCCAGGACGAGGTCAACGAGCGCCAGGTTATGGCGGTCCCGTCCGTATACCTGAACGGCGAGCCCTTCGGACAAGGCCGTATGACGCTGGATGAAATCGTCAAGCGGCTCGACAGCGGCGCGGAAAAACGCGACGCAGAAAAGATTTCCAAGAAAGAAGCGTTCGACGTCCTGGTTGTGGGCGGTGGCCCGGCGGGTGCTGCAGCGGCTATTTATGCAGCGCGTAAAGGTATCCGCACCGGTGTAGTGGCCGAGCGGTTTGGTGGTCAGGTGCTGGATACACTGGCTATTGAGAACTTCATTTCCGTGAAAGAGACGGAAGGCCCTAAACTGGCCGCGGCTCTTGAAGAGCACGTGAAAAGCTATGATGTGGACATCATGAATACCCAGCGCGCCGAAGCACTGGTTCCGGCGTCCACCCCGGGCGGTTTGATCGAGGTGAAGCTGGCCAATGGCGCGGTTGTGCGTGGTAAGACTGTCATCGCAGCCACTGGTGCCCGCTGGAGAGAGCTGAATGTACCTGGTGAGCAGGAATACCGTGCCCGTGGCGTGGCGTACTGCCCCCACTGTGACGGCCCTCTCTTTAAGGGTAAGCGCGTGGCAGTCGTCGGTGGCGGAAACTCCGGCGTAGAAGCAGCCATTGACCTGGCCGGAATCGTCTCCCATGTGACCGTGCTGGAATTTGGCGATCAACTGCGTGCGGATGCGGTACTGCAGAAGAAGCTGCATAGCTTGCCGAACGTTACCGTGATCACCATGGCTCAAACCACTGAAGTGAACGGCGATGGCAACAAGGTGACCGGCCTGACCTATAAAGACCGCAATACCAACGAAGTCTACCGTCTGGATCTGGAAGGAATCTTCGTACAGATCGGCCTGGTGCCCAACACTGACTGGTTGAAAGGTACTGTCGACCTGAACAAGTACGGTGAAATCGAAGTGGACCGTCGTGGTCAGACGTCTGTACCGGGCGTGTTCGCGGCGGGTGACGCCACGGTATCACCTTACAAACAGATCATTATCGCCATGGGCGATGGCGCAACGGCGTCCCTGAGCGCCTTTGATTACCTGATCCGTAATTCGGTGAAGGAAGAAGGCGAGAGCACCGCATAATTTCCTACTCGTTGCTAGCCCTAGCACAGCCCCGCCTTGCGGGGCTTTTTTGTTTGCCCGGCGAAGCCGGCAAACCCGGCCATCTGAAAGAAGATGGCGTCACCCCGACTGAGGGGAAGACAATCCGACTGGCAAGGGCGTCACTGGCCAACGGTGGGGTCTGAAGGAAGCCATAGGAAGTTA